>JBAXLL010000236.1:0-3462 GCA_037134835.1 Verrucomicrobiota bacterium | reverse complement strand
GCGCAAAGCGCCAAAGGACTCGGTTTACCACGCCCGCGATACTGGGCGTGGTAAACCGAGTCCTTTGGCGCTTTGCGCCGGGCGGGCCTTTAGCGTCGCCCGGATGGCGGAGTATCGGCGGGCATTTTCTTGGGCGTTAGATCGATTTTCGATTTTTTCGCGTCCCAGTCGGACACCTCCATTGCACTCTTCGGGTATTTTCCGACGAACTCATCCACCTCGGGTTTCGTCACGAAAATCGGCACCGCCGTGCCGCCCGGCACTTCGGTGATCCAGATTCCGCAATGCCTCAGCTGCCCGCCGTTGTTGCCGACCTTGAGCTGGATCGTATGCAGCCCGGCTGAAAAATCGACCTCGGCTCCGTTTCGCTTGTTATAATTGCTCAGCTCATAGCCCATGGCATCGATGGTGACGGCTACCTCCCCCGCAGCCTCGATTTTCAGCTTGGTCGCCTTGAACAGGTAAAAATGGCCGCGGGCGGAGAACTGTGGGGGCTTTTTGTTCATGTCCCATTTGCCGTTCAATTTGGCGGCAACCGCCTCACTCCAGACATTCGAGCCATCCGGAGTGGTGAGAAAATAAAAGGGGAAATCCGACGTGGCCTCGCCATAGGTTCCCAGCATGCCGGAATAAAGCTCCTCCACGGGGAGTTTCTCGACCACGGGGGCTCTTTCATTGACCGGGGCCTTTTCCGCGGCGAACGCCACGGAGAAAATCAACAATGCGAAACCAAAGATGGGGCTGGTTTTCATGGGGAAACTCGGGACGGCGGAAGGTGACAATGAGCCCGGCAAGGCGGATCTCTCCCTTACGCCAAGCGAGAATCTGCCCGGCGTCAAGGCCGTGCGCGGAGGGTCAACGGCCGGGTTCGGAATTGCCGCCTAATTTGCTTCTCTGGCTCGCGAGAACTCGGCGCCCTTCGCGTCCTCCGCGTCAAAACCCGCTCAGATCTTGCCAGCCACCAGGCCGAAGTAGCGGCTGGCGTTGCCGTAGCAGATGTTTTCCACGAGTTCCGCGAGCGCGGCGGAATCGTTGGGGATCAGGCCGGACTCGACGTCCTCGCCGAGGAGCTTGCAGAGCAGGCGGCGGAAGTACTCGTGACGCACATAGCTCACAAAGCTGCGCGAGTCGGTCAGCATGCCGACGAAGCGGCTGAGCAGGCCGAGCTGCGAGAGCGCGTTGAGCTGCCACTCCATCCCTTCGCGCTGGTCGAGGAACCACCAGCCGGAGCCGAACTGAATCTTGCCAGCGGTGACGCCATCCTGGAAATTGCCCGCCATCGTGGCGAAGAGGTAGTTGTCGGCGGGGTTGAGGTTGTAGAGCACGACCTTGGGCAGCGCGCCCTCGGCGTCGAGCGTGTCGAGGTAGCGGGATAGGCCGCGGCCTTGCGCAAAGTCGCCGATGGAGTCCACGCCGGCGTCAGCGCCGAGGCGGCGCAGGAGACGGGTGCTGGTGTTGCGCAGCCCGCCGAGGTGGAGCTGCTTCGTCCAGCCGCGCTGCGCGTCAAGCCGGCCGAGAAAGAGCAGGATGAAGACGGCAAATTTTGCGGTCTGCTCCGGCGTGGCGGCGGTGCCGGCACGCGCGGCGGCGAAGATGGCGACGGCCTCGCGCTCGGTGCAACCCACCTCGGGCACGGATTCGAGACCGTGGTCGGAGAGCCGGCCGCCCAGCGAGTGGAAAAAGGCATGGCGGCGGTCGAGCGCCATGAGGAGCGAGGCGAGGTCCTTCACTTCCACGTTGCTGCGGGCGGCCAACTGGTCGCACCACGCATTGAATACGGCCGGCGAGTTGACGAGGAGGACTTTGTCGGGGCGGAGCGTGGGATAGACCCGCGTGGCGAGGCCGGACCGGGCGATGGCCACATGGTGCTCCAGCGAGTCGGCGGGGTCATCGGTCGTGCAGACAACGGCGACCTTGGAGCCGGCCAGGATCCCGTGGACCGAGCGCGCAGGGGTGGCCAGCTGCGCGTTGGCGACCTCCCAGATTTTGGGCGCATTGGCTTCATTGATGAGCAGATCAATCCCGAAATACCGGCGCAGCTCAAGGTGAGACCAGTGGTGGAGCGGGTTGCGCACCATCTGCGGCACGGAGCGCGCGTAGGCGAGAAACTTGTCGTAGTCGCTGGTGGTTGTGCCGGTGATGAGTTCCTCGGGCACGCCGTTGGCGCGGAGGGCGCGCCATTTGTAGTGGTCGCCCGCGAGCCAAATTTGGAAAAAATTTTCAAACCGGCGGTTCGCGGCGATCTGCTCTGGCGGCAGATGGCAGTGATAGTCGAAGATTGGTGCCGGCGCGGCGTGGCGGTGGTAGAGTTCGCGCGCGGTCGCGGTCGTGAGCAGAAAGTCGTCGTGGAGGAAAGGAGCGGCAGGCATGGGGACAGGAACGGATGAAAGCGGAAGGAAGCCTCGGCCGTAAAGGACACAAAATCGGCCTTCCCCGCGTGACCGTGGCCGGAAATCGCACCTACCCAAGTGGTGGTGATTCCGCTGACCGCGCCTGCGGCCCGCAACTTCCGCCGTAGCGCGGACAGTCTGCCCGCGCTCAGGGTAGTCCTCCGGGTGCTTATCCCTGTCTCCCGCCCTCCTCCCATCCTGACTCCTGTCTCCTTCGGGAGGGTTGCAGCCGAAAAGCTGCCCAGTGACGATCATTCAAAAATAGCCGCGCGGTTGGCACACTGCCCCGCGCCTTGCCATGGTTTTGGCTTGGTGGTTCACATAAACACGCGGCGAGCGTGCAGGTTTCAGCCCGGGAGGGCAGCCGGAACTGCGCTCAGGCGAAGTTGATGTTGTTCGCAAGGCCCGTCGCACCCGCGCCGGCCAGGAGCGTTTGCATCCCCGCGATCTCGGCCTGCCGGGTGCGACGGCGGATGAGGATCACCAGGCCGGGATGCTCGCCGGCCGGCCGCAGCGCGAGGAAGTCGTGCCGGTTGCAGGTGATGAGGACCGCGCCGCGCGCGTTCGCGGCGATCAGCACGGCGGGATCGGGCGTCGTCACGGGTAGCACCTCGCGCAGGCACGTCACGGCATGGCCGCGGTGCCGCAGCCAGTGAGCCAGATCGTCGGGCACGTCTTGGTCGAGGAAGAAGGTCACGCGCGCGGGTCGTGCATCTGCGCGGCCACGAGATCGTCAACCTCCGCGCGGTGGTCCTCGTAATAGGCGAGACACTCGTAGACCTGCGCTCGGGTCACGGCCGGGAAGCTGCGGCACACTTCGTCCACGGTCGCGCCGTTCACGACGAGACCCACCACATCATGCACGCCAAGACGCGTGCCCTCGATGATGGTTCGGCCCGAGCGCACGCCGGGCAGGCTGGTCAGGTAACGGTAGGTGGTGGCGGGCATGGCGCTCACACTGGCGCAACGGGCGTGGATGGCAAGCCGTTCGTAAGCGTCCGGACCGCAGCCGTCGCATCGGGAAGGCCTCATGTCGGCAGCGGATCGCCAGGCTGTCAACGCGCCGCTGCAA
>JBAXLL010000235.1:0-3492 GCA_037134835.1 Verrucomicrobiota bacterium | reverse complement strand
CTTGCAGGCGCTCTCTGTCCGAAGCGCGAGCAAGCTCGCGGCCTACCAGACAAACGAATAAGACCGAAACATGGCCGGGGCACGGCGGGCCGCAAAATTGCGTGGCTTGACCGGCGGCGGCGGGCTTTTCTCCGCCATGGCCCAGCCCTTGCCGACCATTGTCCATCTCGATGCCGACGCATTTTTCGTGGTGGTGGAACAGGCCCGTGATCCGTCCCTGCTTGGGAAAAAGGTCGCCGTGGGCGGGCGTGAGCGGGGCATCATCGCGTCGGCCAGCTACGAGGCGCGGGCGTGCGGGGTTTTTACCCCGATGCCAACGGTGCGGGCGCTGAAGGTGTGTCCCGATTTGATTTTGATTTCGCACGGCGGCGGCTACGGCGAGGTGTCGCGCCGCATGTTTGACCTATGCGAGACCCTGTCGCCCATCGTGCAGCGCAACTCGATTGACGAGGGCTACCTCGACCTCGCGCCGTGTGGTTATCGGACGGCCGCGGCGCTGGAGGCGGCGGTGCACGGCCTGCAGCAGAAAATCTGGGACGAGCTGAAGATCCCGGTGTCATTTGGCCTGGCCACCAACAAGCTGGTGGCCCAGATCGCCTCGAAGCTGCGGAAACCGCGCGGCTTCGTGGTCGTGCCGCCGGGCACCGAGGCGGAGTTTCTCGCCCCGCTGGGCGTGGGCAAACTGCCGGGCATCGGCGACAAGACGGAAGCCGCACTGGCGGAGCAGCACGGCATCCGGCTCGTGCGCGACGTGCGGGCGCGCGGCGAAGCCGAGTTAAAAACCATCTTCGGGCGCGGGTGGCGCGAGGTGGCCGCGATGGCGCGGGGCGAGGACGACCGGCCGGTGCAAATGGAACGGGAGGACGCCAAGAGCTATTCGCAGCAGGAGACGTTTGCGGCGGACATCAACGACCGAGCCGCGATCGAGCGGGTGGCGATGCGGATGGTGGACGAGCTGCTGCCGGCCATCCGGGCCGACGGAAAACGCGCCCGGACTCTGACAGTGAAGGTCCGCTATCCGGACTTCGGACAGGAGGCGCACGGGCGGAGTCTCGCGACCGCCAGCGATTTGGAGGCGGATTTTTATCCGCTGGTCGGGCCGTTGTTGCGCGCGGCGTGGCGGCGGCGCGCGCCGTTACGGCTGGTGGCGGTCCGGTTTTCAGGCATCGAAGGCGATCCGGCGCAACTGGAGATGTTTGCGGCCGGCCATGAGAAACGGCGACGGCTGGCCGGCGTGCTGGACCGGCTCAACGGGACCGGGAGCACGAAGGTGCGGCGCGGACATCAGCTTGAAAAGAAACTGCCGCCGGCTAGATAAGGTGCAATTTCAGCCATGCCGATCTACGAATACTACAGCCCCGACAGCCATCGCATCTACCAGTTCTATGCGAAGACGTTCGCCCAGGGCCGCACCGTGCCGCGCTGTCCCGACAACCCGGGATGGAAAATGGAAAAAATCTTGTCACGATTCGCGGTCGCGACAGGCGGGAAGGCGGCGGAGGGAGATGGCCAGGGGGCTGGAGGCGGGAGCCCGGGGGCGGGCGATCCGGCGGAGGACGCACGCATGGAGGCCGCGATGGGTGCGATGGAGCGCGAATTTTCCAGCGTGGATGAAAACGATCCGCGCGCGATGGGCCGCATGATGCGCCGCATCAGTGAGCTCACGGGCGAAAAGATCGACGGCGAGATGGAGGAAGTTGTCCGCAAGCTCGAGGAGGGCGCTGATCCGGAATCACTGGAAGAGCAGTTTGGCGGCGAGCCGGAAGGCGAGGGCGGAAGGGCCAACGATCCGGATGGCGGCGCATGGCCGAAGAACATCCCGGAGCCGCGGGCACGGCCCAAGGCCCGGCGCAGGCCTCCCACGCGGGATCCGAAACTTTATGACTACGAGTGAAGGGCCGCCGGCCGGGAATGGGATCCGCTCAGCGTTGGAACTGGAAGGCCGCAGTCTGGGCGGTCGGCGGCGGCGTGATGGCACTGCGGGAAACCGCCATGATCTGCGGAACGGTCATTTGTGATTGCGCCGCAAAATCGTCCACCATGACGGGCTGCAGCGGAGGCAGTTCCATTTGCGGGGTGAACTCCGGCAGGTCAACGCGGGTCAGGCCCGCCGATGTGGCCGGTGCGGGCGCGGCGAACGGGGAGGGGCGGTAGGTTGCGCTGGCGACGGGGGGCGTATAGTTGGCAAATCCTGTGAACGGAGCCGCCGGGGCCGTCATCTGGACAGTGGCGACCACGGCTTTCACCGGGCCCGCCTGCGTTGTGGCGGAAGACGGGGCGGGGGCCAGTCGGGGGAGGAGCACGAGAACGATGCACGCAGCCATCGCGGCCAGTCCGCCCAATGCGGCGACCAGCGGACGGCGGAAGACAGGAGGCGCCGTTGCAGCGGCCTTCCGCTGAGCATCCAGCCGCGCCTTTTCCAAGGCGAACGATACGGGGGCCAGCGATTGTTCGCGCTCGAAAAGGTGGGTACAGGCCTGATGCATCCGGCGGTAAGTCGCGTATTCTCGCCGGCGGGCCGGGGTGCGGTTGAGCTCCGCCTCGAATTCGGACGCCTGCGCGGGCGTGGTCTCATGGTCGAGGTGAAGATTGAGCAGTTCGGTGAAGCGTTGGTCGTTCATTTGAAATCGTCTCCCAGTTTTGCCCGCAGGCTGTCGCGGGCGCGGGCGATGCGGCTTTTGACGGTGCCGACCGTCAGATGGAGGATGTCGGCGATCTCCTCGTAGGAAAGGTTTTTGACATTGCGGAGAATGAGAATCTCCCGGTGTTTCTGGCTTAGCTTCTCCATGCCAGTGGCGACCCGGTCCATGAACTCCTGGGTCAGGGCGAGATCGTCGGGCGACTCGGCCTCGGCTGGGATGATCTCGGCGAGCGTGAGCGTGTTGTCATGGCCGACCGGTGCGTCGAAAGAGACGGACTTGTCCCGCTTTCGGCGCCACCAATACCAGTAACGGTTACGGGCGAGATTGGTGGCGATCTGGTAGAGCCAGGTCGAAAAGGCGGAGTCGCCGCGGAAATTGCCCAGCCCGCGGTGGGCGCGAATGAAGGCGTCCTGCGTGACTTCCTCGGCGTCCTGAGGGTTGCGCAGGAGCTGGTGGACCATCGCGTAGATGCGGCTCCAGTGGCGGCGCACCATTTCATCAAATGCAGCGGCATCCCCGTTTTTAAACCGGGTGACGAGCAACTGGTCGAGGGTGGCTTCGTGAAGTTTGGCCGACATAACGTCCTCCGCGGTTGGATGCGCCGCGAGCGGAATTGTTCCCGATTTTTTTCCGCCGCCTGTTGGATGGGCAGTGGCGGCGGGCGGCGGGTGAAAGGCGGGCATGATGCGGAAGAAAACGGGGCGCGGACGTGGGCCGGCGTGGTTGGGCGACAGGGCGCACCGGTAGAAAACTCTTGCCAACTGCGAGGGCAAACTCAATCCAGTGCCTCTCTCTTAGAACAGATGGGTAGAACTGATGTTCAGGTTACTTCATTAAATCCCCTGAAATG
>JBAXLL010000234.1:0-3529 GCA_037134835.1 Verrucomicrobiota bacterium | reverse complement strand
GGTTAATGAACTTGATCCGACTGCCTCCTCACACTATGGGGATGTTTCTGCGGTCATCATGCATAATCTTCCCTCATGGGCGGAATTTATCCGCACACCTAGTCTTGAAGTTGCTTTGATGGGCGACTGGGAAGACAAGATCAACAGGATTGCTGAGCAAACGGCAAAGGCAGATGTTGCCCATATTGCTGGCGTACCAACCTGGACTGTGTTGCTTATACAACGCATCCTGGAGCTTCAGAAGAAATCCAACATTCTTGAGGTTTGGTGCAATACTGAAATTGGCAGTTCCGTTTGAGACTTGATAAACGTTATCGGTTGCACCAAAAGATTTGGTCACAATGATTGCGTTTTGACTTTTATCGACAGGGTGAATGACCTCGGCATCATGCGCCATCACGCTGTCAGTCAGCAGCTCGTCGGTGGCGTTTTCGCTGCCGGCCAGAGTGTCGCCGACGTGGACGGTAAACGCGGGCGCGTGGCGGTTGATCTCCTCAATGAGACGGGGAAACGCCTTGCCGCCGTCGTTGTAGCGCGCGTAAGGGACACAGCCGATGACGGCGAAGACAAAACGCTCTGCCGCCGGGGCGGGCGCGGCTGCGGGAAAAACGGCCGGGGCAAGGGTCAGGGCCACAAGTGCGGCCAGGAGGGGGCGGGGCAGGCTCACGAGGCAGGCAGCATGGACGGGCCGCGCGCGGAATGGAAGCCTTCACGCATTTGCGCGGGCCATCTCTACCTCAGCTCCAGCCCCACCGGGCAGTGGTCGCTGCCCATGATTTCCGGCGAGATCCACGCCTGCTTCAGCGCCGGGCGCAGCCGGGCGCTCGCCACAAAGTAGTCAACGCGCCACCCGATGTTCCGCGCCCGGCAGTTCATCATCTGGCTCCACCACGAGTAGTGGCCCCCCTCCGGCTTGAACTGGCGGAAGGTGTCCACGAATCCCGCCGCCAGCAGCGCCGTGAAATTGGCGCGCTCCTCGTCGGTGAAGCCGGCGTTGCGCCGGTTGGTCCTCGGGTTGGTCAGGTCAATCTCCGTGTGCGCGACGTTGAGGTCGCCGCAGAAGACGACGGGCTTCTTTTTTTCCAGTTTCCGGAGAAACGCCAGGAACGCCCCGTCCCATTCCTGCACCCGGTAGTCGAGGCGCGTCAGACCGCGCTGCGAGTTGGGCTGGTAGACATTCACCAGGAAAAAATCGGGGAATTCCGCCGTGATGACGCGTCCCTCGCGGTCGTGATCCATTGCGCCGATGCCATTGGTCACGGCCAGGGGTTTCGTCCGGGTGATGACGGCGGTGCCGCTGTAGCCCTTTTTCTCGGCGCTGTTCCAGAACACCTCGTAGCCGCGCGGCCAGGTGACGTGCTGCACGTCGCCGGAATGCGCCTTGGTCTCCTGGAGGCAGATCACGTCGGCCTGGACGGAAGCGAAATAGTCCATCGCGCCTTTCTTGAGCGCGGCGCGGAGGCCGTTGACGTTCCAGGAGACGAGTTTCATGCCCGTCCGTTCAACGCCCCCGCCCGGCTCGGCGCAAACCGTTTCGCTCGCTTCCAATTTTCAGTCTTTCGCCCTTCCGCCGTAGGGGCGCAGTCTTGCTGCGCCCTTTTTCCTGTGGGCGGGGTGCCCTCACCCCGCATACCGCGAAGGGTTGATGTCGAGGGAATATGGCGTGCCTAGATGTCATATTCCGGCCGATCGTGTGACTTTCAGCCTTTCCGTCCTTCAGCCCTTCGTTCATTCAGCCCTTTAGCCTTTTCTCCGCCATGTCCGCCTTCCGCCAACTTCCGCTCGGCCAGCGCATTCCCGGCAGCCCGCACTCCGTCTCGTGCAGCCTGCCCACGATGCGGAATGTGCGCGGCTACGAGGAAAAGGATCCGGCGGTGACCAAGCATCTCACGTCCGGCTACCCGCGCTTTGTCGTGCATCCGTTTGCGCGCCGGCTCGCGGAGCACTTCATCGCTAAGACGCCCGCCCTTGCCGGATTCACCCTCTGGCTGGCCTCATCGGAAAAAATGGCCCGCGCGCTCGCCACGCACCTTGGTTCTGCCGCGCAGCTTTTCTCTGCCGACGGCCTGCACGGGGTCTCCCATCGGGTGGCCGAGGCGGATACGTTCCGCCGCGCCAAACTCTTTCTCCAGAACCTCGGCGGATTCCTTTCCTCGCGTGAGGCCGAGGATCATCTCGTGCGGCTCGGCCTGCTTGCGGCTCCGCATGTCGAGGAGGCGTTTTCTGGTGATGCCGCCGCCGAGGTGCGCCGCCAACTGCGGCGCGTGCTCCCTGCCTGCGCCGATGCCGACCTGATTTTGGCCAACTGTGGCATGAACGCCATCTGGGCCGCCTTCCGCGCCGTGAGCGAGGTACAGGCCGCGCGTGGCCGCACCGTCTGGCTCCAGCTCGGCTGGCTCTACCTCGACACCATCTGCATCCTGCAGGAATTCACCGGCACGCCCGCGAGCGACTACGTCTACATCCGTGACGTCTTCGACTTTCCCGCGCTGGAGCGCATCTTCGCGCTGCACGGCACGCGCATCGCCGGTGTCGTCGCCGAGGTGCCGACCAACCCGCTCATCCAGACGCCCGACCTGCCCGCGCTCGCCGCGCTCTGCCGCCGCCACGGCGCGCGTCTGCTGGTGGATCCCTCCATCTCCTCCGCGTGGAACCTCGACGTGCTGCCCCTTGCCGACGTTGTTGTGACGAGCCTGACCAAATACACCGCCAGCGAGGGCGATGTGCTTGCCGGTCTCGCCGCGGTCAATCCGGCCGGCCCCGACGCCGCCGAGCTGACCCGCCGCATCGCGACCGGGGTCGAGCCACTTTATCCGCGTGACCTCGCCCGCTTGGCGGTGGAAATCGGCCGTACCGGGGACGTGCTTGCTCGCATCCACACCGGCACCGCCCAGGTCGCCACGTTTTTGGCCGCGCATCCCGCGGTTGAACACGTGTTCTGGGCGCTCTCACCCGACTCACGTGCCAACTACGTCCGCCTCGCCCGTTCACCCGACGCCACCGGCGGCATGATCACCTTCACGCTGCGCGGCATCGGCGCGTTGGAAAAATTTTACGACCGGTTGCGCCTGCCCAAGGGGCCGAGCTTTGGCATGACGACCACACTCATCTGCCCGTTCATGTATCTGGCGCACTATGACCTGGTGACGACCCCCGCCGGCCTGGCCGAGCTCGCCGCGAGCCAGCTCGATCCCGATCTCCTGCGCCTTTGTATCGGCACCGAGCCGCCTGGTGAGATCATCGCCGCCTTGGCCGAGGCGTTGGGATGAAAACAGGCGGGCATGGTCTCCTGGCTCCGGTTTGCTCCGTCCCCGCCCATGAACGCATGGCTGGCCTGCTTCCGTCCACCCTCACCGTCCCCGGAGCGCCACCGCGAGCTGTGCCTTGAAGTCCCGCTCGCTGCTCCGGGTTTTGCGCTTCAGTTTCTTGGCCACCCGCTGGAGATGGCTCAGGTCGCTGGTGAGCTCGGCGTTCGACAAGGTCAGCCGCGCCACGGCGGCGTTGGCGGTGAGGAGCTGTTGTTCCAGTT
>JBAXLL010000233.1:0-3578 GCA_037134835.1 Verrucomicrobiota bacterium | reverse complement strand
CGCGGAGGCGACGAGCGCGTGGGTGTTGACCTGCGATGTGCCGCCGAAAATGATGCCGTTGCGGTTGATGACGTATACCTGCCCGCCGGTCGTAATGGAGCCGAGAATCTGCGCGGGCGAGCCAGACGGGTCGTTGATCTGGTTGAAAACGACCCACTGGCCGATGTCAGCTCCGCCCGCGCGTTGGTCGAAAGCGAGGGTGGTATTTTTTCCGATGTTGAACGTCGTCCAATTCAAAATCGCCTGCGCCGCACTTTGCGTGATAGTGACCGTCGTCAGGCCGCCGGTTACGGTCTGCGCGGGCAAACTTGCGCCCGTCCACCCACTCCCGGTCGCAACCGCGAGGCCGCCGACGGCAAGGCCGTCGGGGACGTTGGGCAAGGTCTGGCCGACGTGGCGCGGGTCGGGGCCGAGGTTATTTGGACCGGTAACTGCGAGGGCGCGCGCGGCGGCCTGCATCGCCTGCACGGCCTGCAAGGCCTGCGTCGTGCGCGCGAGCCGGTCCTGGGCGTTGGCACGCATCTGGGTGGTCGCCGTTGTGACGGTCACGGCAGGTGTGCCGACCGGGGCGGTCGAACCAGCCGTCGCGCTGCCGCGCAACAAATCACCCGCGCCGCGCAGAGTCACGACCGCCGCAACAATCGCAAGCGCAGCAAACGCGGCCACGCGCGGTGAGACAAAACCGCGGGACGCGGCGGGCCGGCGTTGCTTTCTCTTGTTCATGGCTTGGCGCGCTGGTCGAGCAGTTTGTCCTGATAGCCCTGCACAAGATTTTCGAGTCGCACGCGCGTCGTACCGACGAACGGCTCCTTGGCGGCGAGCGCCTCGCCGAGCGTAAACTTCTCGTAACGGGTAAGGATCTCGTTGCCGGTCTTGAAGAGCGCAATGTTCTGCGCCTCGCGGTCGGCCAGCGTCTTTTGCAGTACGGCGTTGGCGGCCTCAAGCCTGGCTCGCTCGCTCTCTTTCGCCGAGGCAAGCGCGGCGGCAGCCTCGCCGGTGGCTTTACTTTTAGCCAGCTCATCGCTGGTACGTGCGAGCTCATCGGCTTGCGCGGTGTTGGTGGCTTTAAGCGCGGCGTGTTCTTTGTCGGCCTTGTCCTTATCGGCTTTGGCGTTTTTGATGAGCTCCTCGACCTGCTTGGTGAGCAGCTTGATTTTCGCATCGCTCTCGTCTTTCGCCGCCTGCGCGGCGGCCTGTAAGGTCGCGAGTTGCGTCTGAGTGTCGCGCAACTGGATCGTGGTGTTACGGAGGTTGTCGCGCAAACGGGCATCGGGCGCGGCGGCTTCGGCAGCGCGGAGCGCGGACAATGTGAGCAGGCCGAGCGCGGCGAGCGTGGGAAGAAGGAGGGTTCGTTTCATGGTCAGAACTTGGCGTTGAGGTCCACTTGGAAGGTGTCGTTTTTAAGCGTGGGGCCGGCGATGTTGTCCGAGCTCATCCAGCGGAGACTGGCCCAGACGCGGGGCGAGAGTGCGACGCTGCCACCCAGCGTGAAGCCTTTGACGTTGGTGCCGCCGCCACCGAAATCGGAGTCCGTGAAGCCGTCTACGACCGCATCGGACTCCACGTGACGGTAGCCGAGGCTGACGCTCCAGTCACCGCGCTTGGCGAGAGCGGCGTGGCCGATTTTCACTCCGAGCGTCCATGCGGTGTCGCCACCTACAAAATTACCCGGACCCCCAGAACCGAGGTTGTTGACGGCCTTGGTCGCGATGGCGGCACGGTCAAAGGCGAGATTCTTGATGAAGTCGCCCGTCAGCGAGACCTGTACGGGTGCGTAACGATTGAAGTCGAGGCGCATTGTGAGCGCGAGATCCTGGAACGGCGTGGCAAGGCCAAAAT
Organism: Verrucomicrobiota bacterium; assembly: GCA_037134835.1. Lineage (GTDB taxonomy): Bacteria > Verrucomicrobiota > Verrucomicrobiia > Opitutales > Opitutaceae > CAIYUN01. The sequence continues at coordinate 1,739 of JBAXLL010000233.1, read as the reverse complement.
ATTGGAACTGGTTGGTAGTGCCGAAACCATTGAGCGCACTCGGCGTGATGTTGCGGAGCGCCATGTAGGTGTTGCCTTTTTGGGCGAACGATGGCCGGGTGCCGTCAGTGTCGCCTTGGTCGGCAGCCGTGAGTGGCGTAAACGGTGAGGACAATTTTCCCTCGATGCCCATGAAATCGTAGTAGGCGAGGCCGACTTTCAGACTCGTGTCTTTCGTCGCCTTCCAATCCGCGCCAATTTGCGCGGCATAGAGCCACTTGTCGGTACTTTTAAATTTTGCCGGCTGGATGCTGGCGAAGTTCAGGTCGGTGTTGAACACGGGGAACGCGCCGGCCGTGGCAAACACCGTCACCGCGCCGGACAAATCGCGGCGCGCTTGCCCGGCGAAACCATCGAAGCCAAGATCGTCATCCCACATCAGCTCAGTCGAAAAAAACGGATTCTCAAAGCGGCCAAACAGCGCGGTGTAGCCAGTGGTCGCGTCGCTGCTCTGGTATTTGAGAAACGCACGGTCGAGCCAAATGGCGTATTTGCTGAACTGGCCCCCGGTCGTGCCAAAGGACTGGTTGGCCGAGACCGGCGAGCTGCTGTCGCCAGTCGCGAGGCGGAAGCCGGAGGTAAAGCCGTCGTCGAGTTGCACTTCGCCGGCGAGCCGGAAGCGAAGCCGCTCGCGGGTGCGGTCCTGATCCACATTGAGCTGCGGTGAAAATACAGTGCCGGTCGTATCGAAGGGATTGCCGGTGTTGATGGCGTTAAAATTCGGAAACGCGCCGGTGTTGTCGTTACCCGAAGGGTAATACAGCCCCTCGTGCCGCACGCGCACGTCGCCGGTGAGCCGCAGGCGTGCGACCCAGTCGGGCACGCTGCGCGGGTCAGCCCAGCGCTCATCGCGGGCCTGCGCCATGACCTCGGCTTTTATCTGGTCGCGAATTTGCGTTCGCACGATCTCGGGAACGTAGGTCACCCGCACGGTGCCGTCTGGCGCGGGCGCGGGCGTGGCCGCCACCGGAGCGGCGGCAGGCGCGCCGGTTTGCTGCGCGGCAAGTGCCTGCGCGACGGCGAGTTTGATGGCCTCAGACTGAGCGGCGGCGGCTTGCTGCTGCGCTGCGGCCGCGTCGGCCTCGGCCTGGCGGATCAGCTCGGCGGCGTCGGTGGCCGAGAGGAGATTGCGCTCGACCATGCGATTGATGAGATTGACAGTGACATTAGCCGAGCGGACCGCCGGGGCCTCGGCTGCGAGCGCGGACCACGCGGCAGCGGCGAACAACGGCGCGAGCAGGAACGGACGCGGCAAAAATTTTCGGTGGGACAGTGGGAGGCGGAGTTGCATTGGCGAAATTTTTGGTGGTTCAGTTAGGTCGGCGGGCGGTGAAGCGCATCACCATCGGCTGCGGCATATCGGCGGGTGGGGGCGACTGGAGCTGGAGGCCGGGGAGAATTTCCCGGGCAATGGCGGCGTCCACTTTGGGGTCGCCTGTCGTGCCGACGAGGGTGGCGCGGGTGACGCGGCCGGCGACATCGGCCCAAACGCGCACATCAAGGCGGAAGCTGGCGTTGCGGGTCAGGGAATTTTTGCGGAGCGCGTCGCTGATGGTCGCTTGCACCTGCGCAGCATACCAGCCGAAGGGGCTGCGAGGCTTGGCCACGCTGCCAATACTCGTGCCGCTGCCGCTGGCCTGCCGCACGCCAAAATCAGGGCCACCCTCGCCTTTGATGGCGGTGCTCACGCCGGCATCAGG
>JBAXLL010000232.1:0-3586 GCA_037134835.1 Verrucomicrobiota bacterium | reverse complement strand
CTCCAACGCGCCGTCGGCGCGCCGGGTGAGCCGGCCGAATGTGCGGACCGGGAGGCCGGGCAACGCGCCGCCGGAGAACATGGGGTTGCGCCCTGCCGCCGGAACAAACCGCCGGCTGCCGCCTGTGAAAAAGTCCCACGAAAACACGGTCCCAAACACCGTCAGCCGGAACGCCCAGCCGGAAACCAGCCAGGCCAGGAGAATAATGGCCAGTGATAGCAGCGCGCCCAGCCCCGGGCTGACGCCGGCCGTGACAGCGAGCAGGCCGAGCAGCGCGGTGCGCGCGGACTTGAGCGTGGCGTCCACCACACCCCACGGGCTGAGCAGGATGAGAACGTTGATGGCGTGCGACGCCATCCACACGACGGCAAACACGGCCACACCCAGCGGCACAGTCAGCACGTTTAACAGCCACGACCAATCCATGGCACCCACCGGGAGCATGGCGAGGCGTGCCGGCCAGGCCGGGTGGGCTCCGGCCTGACCTCCGAGCACCAGGTGCGAGAGCGAGTCCATGGTGATCGGCACCACCGCGCCGGCGGCGACGAGGCCCGAGAGCTTGTTCTCCACCGTCTCCAGCACATCCATCGGCTTCTTGGCGCCCGGAGGGAGCACCGTACCCAGCGTGTCCTTCGCAGCGCACACCGCCACGATGAGCAGCGCCGGCAGCCAAAAACCCAGTCGCGCAAACCACGGCAGCTTCGCGCGCGCGGCGGCCACGGCCTCGGCGGTGTCCCCCGGCGCGGTGAACCATTGATAGGCCCCGTAAGCCCCCGTACCGACGAGTGGCGAGATGGCGATGCCCGTCACGGTTGCGAGCGCGCCTGACCATGGCGCGGCGGGGGAGCGGTCGGCCGCGGACTTGACGACGGCAGCAGATTTCGCGGATACGGCAGCGATGGCCCCGGACGCACGCGGCAAAAACATCCACACGGCCAGACCGCCCAGCAACAGGAGGGAAAGATATTTTTTCATGGCGCTGTGACTTTGGGGCGCACGAAGGATATTGGGAAGAGGGAAACTGGTACCTGGCCGCAGGGATGGTATCTTCGGTCTGTTGCTTACCCCTATGTGGTGCCGGGTCTGCGCTCCGACGTAGCAAGGTCAATCTGACCGTGGCCCCGGGCAAACGTCGCGGTCAGGCTGACCGCACCACGCCTGTCAGTTCCGGAACGACGGCTGCAAGACAGACACCCTACACAGCCAAATGTAGCAAACTGCACCAACACCCACGCTACCGGCGAAGAAAGTCGAACAGCCGTCGTTCAGCGACACCCTCACGGCTTTGCCGCACGCCCGCGCCACCGGCGCAACGCGGTGCAAACGAGCCACGGAATGTTGATGAAAAAAATCACTAGCAACCATTCGTGCGCCACGAAACCCAGCTCCATCACCACCCGTGCCAACACATGCATCCCCAGCAGGCCGAGGCCAACCACACACGCCGCACGACGGCCGGTGAGCGCCAGCACGGCACCAAGCTCCAGCAGCAGGCCGGGCGTGAAGGCCAGCCGCGTGAGCCAGGGATGTTCGGCAATGAGGCGCGGCAAATCCGTCACCAAGGCGGGGGGCGCCCCGGGCGTGCCGTAATAATCGTAATAGACATTGGCGTGGGTCTTCACGAGCTGGAGCGAAATGTCGGGGAGCTGCATGACCCACTGGCCCCTGGACGCAATGAGCTTCGTCCAACCAGAGCTGACATAGGCCGCCGCAATCATGAGCTTGGCCGCCTGCACGGCGTAGCGGTGGGCGGCGATCGCGGGCAGTCCGAGGCCCCGCGACGTGCCCGGCGCCGCCCGCAAGACGGCCGCCGCGTAGGCGAGCCATTGCGAGAGCGCAACGAGACAGAGCAACTGGAGATGGTGGCCGATGGCACCCTGTGAATTTTCCAACGCACCCACGGCCGTGAACAACGCGGCCAGGTAGCCGAGCGAAAAGAGCGGGGCTGCACCGAGCACATAGAGCGGGAGCGCCACCGTCGCGAACACGCGCAACACAGCAAAGACCGGCGGGACGGACAGAAAGGTGAGGTCGGCCAGCCGCGCCAGCCCGCTCGGGAAAAGCTGCGCCGTGAACGGCACGGCGCTAGGCAGCATCCGCCACATCAACCATGCGAGCAGCGCGCGCATGGCGAACATCTCCCATGGCGCGTGCTCCACCATCGTCTCGCGGAGATTTTTCCAAATGCGTTTCATAGTGCCGCAATGGTCTCGTCCGTCTGGACAAAGCCGTCCGTAGTCGCCCCACGCCGCACTTCGACGCGGTGCAACCGCACCGGTTCCGCCGGCACAGCCGCCCCGCGCCGCGCACCGGTCGCGCGCAGTTCGGCGAGCAGCGACTCACCAGCGCGGCGGCGCTCGTCCACGGTCGCGGTTTTTTCGTCCGCCCCCCGGGGGGCGACAAAGGTATTAAGGCGCGCCCGGAACATTTTTTTCACGTTGGCGGTCGAGGTGCCGAAAATCTTCTCGCATGCCAGCGGCGCGCCCGTGGCGTCGGCGACGTAGTAGTAGTCCGCCACAGGGTCGAAGGTGGAATACATCGGCAACCGTGTAAAAGGAAACTCCTCGCCCGCGGCCAGCAACAGCACCACGACCGCCGTCAGGCGAGCGAACGGGAGGCGTTTCCAGAAAGCGACGGACATGGCCCCAGATCAACGCGAGCGGCGCACGCTGGCAACGTCCGTTTGCGCGGCAGGCCGGCTATGGCACCGGGCGCAGCCCGTGCAAGCGCGACGGACCGAGCTTTGCGATCACCTCCGGCATGAGCCGGGCGCGGATTCGCTCCTGCCCGACGGCATCGTAGATGAATATCTCCAGTTTGCCCTGCCGCACAATCTGGGCGGGCGGGCCGAACCGGGATAGCAGGGTGGTCCGGTTCAGCCCAGTCGTAAGGATGAAGTCATAGGCCGGCCAGCGGAGGGTGCCGTCTGATTCCCGCGATTCAAAATACCAAAAGGCGTTGTTACACCAAAAATAGGGACGCGCGTCTTCCTGCAGCTGGTTGAGGCGCGCGGGCCCCGCGAGCGTATTGAATAAATTGGTCTGCCAGTAGCCCGCCAAGCCGTGCCGCAAATGGTAGCGCTCCACCAAGTCGGCATAATCGCGCGACGCCGGTGTGGGCTGCACGCGCCAGCCCGCCGGATCAAGCGTCGCCGCGAGCACACCCGCCGTCCCGAGTAGCAGCAGCGTGGCGAGCGTCGCGGCGCGCACGCTCCTCAGGAACCGTTCCGCCGCCTGGCTGTGCACCACTGTAACCGCCAGGACTATCAACGGCAGTAGCAGCGCGTTGAGCAGGTAGCGGACGTGCTGCCATTCCTTCCAAAAACCCGTCAAGATCAGCACAGCGATCGTGCCACCCGCGCTCACCGCAAACAGCAGGTGCGAAGCACGTCGGCGCGTGTTATCAGCTCCGCCCATCCGCCGGAAGTCCAGGATGGCAACCACCAGCCAAATGCTGATGCCAACGGCCCAGCCCCACGCGCGCGGGCCCAAATCCACTACCACCACCCCTATGAATTGCTCCCATTCACGCCACAGCGCCACCGGCGTCGGAGTGTGGCGAAACCACAGTGCATAATAGTAGCCCC
>JBAXLL010000231.1:0-3600 GCA_037134835.1 Verrucomicrobiota bacterium | reverse complement strand
CTGTTCACATCATCTTGGGCGGAGCCGACCGGCCCAACGAACCCATCAGCAAATCCATCGTCAGCCTAATCAATGGGGCCACCTCCCGTCTGTGGTTAGCCACCGGCTATTTCGTGCCCGACGATGTCCTGCTCGGAGCCTTGGAACTGGCCGCTGGCCGCGGGGTGGATGTGCGTCTACTGGCGGCCGAAAAAAACGTCCACCCTTGGCTGGTGATTGTCGGCCGCTCCTATTACGACGATTTGTTGGCGGCCGGCGTGCGCATTTACGAATACTCGGCCGGCATCCATCATGCGAAAATCGCCGTGGCAGACGACCAGTGGGGCATGGTCGGTTCGGCAAACCTCGACTACCGCTCCATGCGGCTCAACTTCGAGCTGAACCTGCTGTTCCATTCGACCGAGCATACCGCCACCCTCGCCCGGGTCTTTGAGCACGATTTCACGCTCTGCCATGAAATTGACGCCAGCAACTTCGCCCGCCGGTCGTTTCGACGGAAGCTGGCCGAGGCCGCCCTGCGCCCCCTTTCGCCAATCCTTTGAGGCTTCTGCCGGTCGCGCCCCACGCCCATGCCTGCGGTCTCAGCCGCGCATCAGCAAACGGCGGACACCCTCGATCGGCGGCTGGTCGAGCGGGGCGAAACGGAGCGAACAGCGCGACGAGAGCGCGGCCACCACGACGCGGTGCGTGAGGATTGGCCCGCTTAGGCCGGTCGGCAACGCATCCAGCGGGAAGCCAGGAAATAGTTTGGCGACGACATTCATCGCCAAATCCAGCAGCTCGCCCGTGGACTCGAGCACGAGCTGACGGGCGGTGGGATCGCCTTCTTCGGTCAGGCGCAGCACGGCCGGCGCCAGGGCGGCAATCTGTTTGTTCGGCTCCGCATGGTCGTAAAAAAAACGCGTGATGGCCACCGCGTCACCGAGGTTAGTGTGTCCACAGAGCATCGGGGCAATGCGCGACGTGGACGCCCAGCCCTGCAGCTCAAGCAACCCGCGGGCGAGCGTGCGGCGGCCCAGTTCGTAGGCGCTGCCGGGATCGCCAAACCGCCAGCCCAGCCCGCCAGCATAGTGGATCGTGTTGTCCGGCGCACGGGCGGCGACAAATGAACCGGTACCGCTGTGAAGCACCAAGCCCGGCACTCCGTTGGTCGCCAGCTCGAGCACCGGGCGCGCGTCATCGAATACCGTGATTTGGCCAAAGCCCTCCAGCCCGAGGGCAAACTCCTTCCAAAAGGCGCGTGCTCCGGCCATGCAGAGCAACGTATGCGCCACCGGGGCGGTCGCCTGCCGCCGCAGCGCGATGAGCGCGTCGGTCACGATGCGCCGCGCCATCTCGGGGCCGACGATGCTGGGGTTGCTGCCGGACACACGCAGGCGGGCGACAACGTTGTTGGCGAGGTCGAGCAGGATGCACTCGGTCTTCGTGCCCCCACCGTCCACCCCGATCTTGCAACCGGCAGCCGCTGACGGAGGGAACGGTGAATTGGAAAACTGCACGGTGCCGGCGGATAAAATCAGGCGAGCTGGCGGCTGAGGCGGCCGGCGTAGCGTTGGCCGAGCGCGCGGTTGTGCTCAATGGCCCTAGGGAGGTTCTGGCTTCGGAGCAGAGGCGGCGTGTGGCCGTGCGTGACGAGCCACTCGACCGTCGCCAGCATGAGCCAGTTGAGCACAGAAGCGCCGATCAAAGTCGAGGTCGGGCCGGCCATCACGCCATCGCCCGCCTCGACGATGGCGTCGCCCGGGACACCGCCATTGTCGAGCACATGGTCGGCGACTTCAAACAGCTTCTTGCCCGACGGATGCTGCGACGGGGTCGTGCGAGACATGGCGAGGCAAGTGAGCGCAACCACCGTGAGACCCTTCGTCTTGGCGTGCAGCGCGACTTCAATGGGTGAGCAATTTTTACCGGAGTTCGAGATGGCGATGACGGCCTCGCCGGCGCGGAACTGGTATTGGCGGTCGTAGCGCTCGGCGAGTTTGGTCCCGTAGCCGGGCAAGTTTTCAATGAATCCGCCGGTCGGATCGGATATGGCAGTAACACACACAAGCCCGCCAGCCCGGCCAATGATCTCGCGGGCGACCACCTCGCTGTGGCCGCTGCCGAAGACGTGGATCACCCCGCCGCGCGCTACGACCTCGCCGAGCACGGGCGCTAGGCGCGCGAGTGCGGGCGCGTTGGCTGTCCACGCTTGGGCGAGCAGCGCGTTGCCCCGAGTAAAGTAGGTTTCCGCGAGAGGCACGGTGGTTCAGTAATAAAAGGTGATGCTGACGGAGCCGAAGATGTCGTCGCTGGCCTGTCCCTTGAATTCCTTGGTGCGAACGGCCTGGCTGTAGGCGAGCTGCCAGCTATTGCCGCCTACGGCGAACCCCACCACCAAATCGGCCACAAAATCTTTCCGCGGCACGCTCGCGCTGGAGCGGAACGAGTTGCCGTCGAGCGTGATGTCATGCACGACGGCGCGACCATCCACGGCGCCGAAGAGAAACGCGCTCAGGCCGGACCGCTCGCTGTTGGAGTCACCGCTCGGGTAGATCAGGTCGGTTCCAAAATCGGCCGGCAGCCGCCAGCCGGCACGCACCGCGAGGCCGGCGCCAGCTGCGGTGAGGACATTGCCAAGGCTGGCGGCAACGTTCGGAATCACGTCCACCCCGAGTCCCGTGCGTGCGCCTTCGGTCGCGCGTCGCCATTTGCGCGCATAGGTGAGAACGAGGCCCGGCTCATTGTGGATCTGGTGCGACCAGCCCAGCGGATGGGGCACATGGATGAGGTCGTGAAATCCATTTTGGATCTGCTCGCCAAGCGCGGCGGGACCGACCATGCCAAGCCGGACATCCAGGGTGTCGAGCACTCCGGCCGGGAGGTCGTAGCTCTGGAACGCCGCGCCCACATAAAGCCACGCTGCGTAAGGCCGGTCAGCGGGATTGGGCGTCGGCGTGTGGATGTCAGCCGGCGTGTAGATGTTTTGTCCCAGCACGAGGCCGAGTTTGGCATCATGTCCCGGTGGCACCAGGGCATTGAGGTGCGTGGCGATCCAGCGGACCGGCGCAGGCACTGCGGCGCCGGTGAAATTGTCCAGCGGGGCACTGAGGGCGGAGAGCTTGAAACCGTTGGTGTAATAGCGGTCGCTGCCAGCGAGAAATTTGTCGTTCTCGGTGACAAGCGTGAGCGAGCCGAACTTTAGTGGCGCTTCCGCCGGTGGGCTGTCGGCGGCCAGGTGCGGCGCGGTGGCAAACGCGAGCAACACGAAAAAAGGAAATGGTCTGAACCGGGAGGGGACGGACATGGTGGCGAATGATAAGGCAGGCAAACGGAGCCCGGGCCACGCGTCAGCGAAAATCGCGCAGCATCATGGCGACCCGACGGAGGGCGCCGATGGCAGCTTAAATCAACCGGCCGGCTCGGGTGTGGGCGGAAGTCTCACCGCATGGCTCGCCAAGGTGAATGCCCAGCCCATCACCATCCTCACTCCCGATGCCGTCACCGCCTAGTGCAACGCCTACTTCACCAAGGCCCGCACCGACCCCATCGCCCGCAAATCCGCCGCGCGTTCCGCCGCCTCCTACCTGCGCTGTGCCCGATCCCTGTTCACTGCGGATG
>JBAXLL010000230.1:0-3614 GCA_037134835.1 Verrucomicrobiota bacterium | reverse complement strand
GCATTGCTCAGGTAAGCCGAGTTCGAATACGCGCCCATGCTGATGTTGATGATCTGCGCGCCATTGTCCGCAGCGGCCACAATGGCCTGCGCGAGCGTGAAAACATCGCTGGTGCCATCGTCGCCGGTGACACGGATGCTGAGGATGTCCGCGCCCGGCGCGACTCCGGCGGCATCGGGTGACGCGCCGGCCGCGAGGGAGGCGACCGCGGTGGCGTGGCCGTCGCCCTCGGCGGGCGCGGCGCCGAGACCCAGGTCCAGCGTCCGCAGCCGGCTGCCGAGCGTGGCATCGGGCGCCACGCCACTGTCCAGCACGGCGATGGTGATGCCCTGACCCCAGGTGCTGTGATCGCCCGTGATCCCAAGATCACGCAGCAGGTTGTTGCCGACCGCAACCTGCGAGCCGCCAGCCCGATCCTCGGGGGCCGGCGCGGTGGGTGGGACCACGACGGTGTTGACCGCAACACTGAGATAGTCGCCGGCATTGGCGAGCAAGTCGCCTGCGAGGCCGTCCAGCGCGGCGAAGCGCACCCGCGCAGTCAGCAAACCGTCCACCCGACCCGCCACATCGAGGCCAGCGGCGGCCGCGCGGGCGAGAAACGCCTGGTAGGCGGCCGCATCCTTGAAGGTGAGCACGCTTTCGTTGGGCAACGCGCCGGGCTGGCTGAAATATGTTTCGAGCCGGGCCTGCAATACCGCTGACGCATCCGGCCCGTTGAGCGCCTCCGCCACCGTGCGGAGAATGTCGGCAGCGGCGAACCGGAGCACTGCATTTGCCAGGGCCGGTGACGGCACAACGGCCGCCGCGGGAGCGACCCGGCGCACCGCCACCGGCTCGCGCCGCAGCCAGTTGAGCAGCAGCGTCGAAAAAACGATGGCGGCCACGAGCGGGAAAATGCGTGCGGCGCGATCTTTCATCGGGCGGAGCGGCGCATACGGGAGCAAAGTTGAGCCATGGACAGTAATTGAGACGTGTGACCGCAGACAAAGTTTCCCCGAAGCACCCGCCGCGTCAACGCGGCGGGCCTTGGGTCGGGTCACGCGGCGGGGCGGACGGCGCGAGGGGGGCGGACGGCGCAGCCGGCAAATCCAAGTCGCTCACCTTGGCGCTGTAGGGTGACCGACCGGAGCCCCGCGTAAGTTTGGCCAGCCGGATCAACCCGATGACGGCCACCACCAGTGCGAGCACGACTAGAAACCCAAACGCCCCGATGAACATTTTCTCCAATGAAAGGTTTGGGTCCGGCAGGTTCATGGCAAAGGGGCCGCCTGTTTCGCCGTAAACGCGCGGCATGGCAAGCACGCGGTGGCAGAGCCCACCGCCTCATGGCCCAATCTCGTGATAATCCAACGCCCACTCGCGCATGAAACGCACGCGTTCCGGACGCAGCCGGTAGATGATCAGCTCGGGATTGTCGGGCGAACCGAGGTAACGCCGCAGGAGGGGATTGCCCGCCCAGATCTCGTCGAGCAGCGCCCGGTCGGTGAGCACATCCGCCGTCGCGGCGATGCGAACCTGATCGTGCCGTTCGTCAAGGTAGCTGAGTTCGCAGCGCGGGTTGACGGCGAGTTCGACGGTCTTGCCGTAGCGGCGGAGGCTGGCAACGAACACCGTGAATTCTTCGGTCCGCACCGGCGACACCGGCCGCACGCGCGGATGGCCGGCGGGATCGGTGGTGGCCAGCATGGGGAACTTCGCCCGCCGCATCGTCTCCAGGGCGGCGGCGGGGGGATCGGGAACGGGAGCGGAGGCAGGGCCGGACATGGGAGGGCCGGTATGCTGACGGGACGGCAGCGATTTGTCACGTCCTTCTCCAAGTGGGAAGGCACGGCCCGAGAGACCGGTTTTCTTCGTTGCAGCCCGTCCTTGGCAAGCATCCGAGTTTGTGCAACATGGGCGGTCATGTTTGTTGACGAATGCACCATTAAGGCTCAGGCGGGCGACGGCGGCCGCGGCTGCACGAGCTTCCGCCGGGAAAAATTCGAGCCGTGGGGCGGACCCAACGGCGGCGACGGCGGCCGCGGCGGTGACATTGTCCTGCTCGGAGACGATGACACAAACAATCTCGTCGACTACAAATACCAGCCGCACCGGCGCGCCGGGCGTGGCGAACATGGCATGGGCAAGGACTGCAACGGCCGCGAGGGCGACAACCGGATCCTCCGGCTGCCGCTCGGCACCGTCGTGACGGATCTCGCCACCGGCAAAGTCGTCGCCGAAATGATCCAGGACGGCCAGCGCGTCATTCTCTGCAAGGGCGGCAACGGTGGCTGGGGTAACACCCACTTCAAGTCGTCCACCTATCAGGCGCCGCGTCGCGCCAACCCCGGGCAGGATGGCGAACGCGGGGAGTTTCGCCTCGTGCTCAAGAGCATCGCCGACATCGGCCTCGTGGGCTTCCCCAACGCCGGCAAGTCGTCTCTCACGGCCCGGATCACCCGCGCCCGCCCGCGCACGGCGGCGTATCCTTTCACCACCCTGCATCCGCAGATCGGCGTGATCGAGTTTCCCGAAACCTATGACCGGCTCCTGCTGGCCGACGTGCCGGGCCTGATCGCCGGCGCCAGCGAGGACCGCGGCCTCGGCCACCGCTTTCTCCGCCATATTGAGCGCTGCACGCTGCTCATGTTCCTCCTCGACCTGGCCGGTGCCGACGGCCGCGACCCGCGCGACGACTATGCCACGCTGCTCAAGGAACTGAAGCTCTACGACCCCGCCCTGCTGAAAAAGCCGCGCGTCGTGGTCGCCAACAAGATGGACCTGCCCGAGGCCGCCGCGAATCTCGTGAAGTTTAAGCGCCGCTACAAAACGGTGCCCATTCTCAAAATCTCGTGCCTCCGCGGCGATGGCCTGGAACAGCTCAAGCTCGCCCTGCGCCGCCGCGTCCTCCAGCATGGCGGCCATACCCGCCTCGCGGCCGGAGCCGCCGCCTGAACCGCACCCGCCGCCATGACGTCCGCCAAACGCCGCGCCCTCCTCCTCCGCGCCAACCGCGACCTCGGCGCCGCGCTCGTTGACGCCAACCTGGTGAAGGTCGCCAAACTGGCCACCGCCACCGAACGCCTGCTCGAGCTCGCGGCCGCCGGCCCGGCCCGGCAGGCCACGCTGCTCGGCGTGCTCGCCTATGAGCTGAAGGCGGTGACCGAGGAAGATGCGTTGCTGCACCTCGCCGAGGAACAGGGCGCGGGGCTGGTGGACTTGCGCGAATGCGACGTGACCGATGAGGTGAAAGCCTCGCTGGATCTCGACGCGTGCTGGGCGACTTGGAGCCTGCCTTTCGACCGCGAGGAAGGCTTCACCTATGTCGCCACGGCCCACGGCCTGAGCGAGACGGTCCGCCACCATTGGGAGAAGCAGTGCGACGGCCCGGTCCTGTGGTTCGGCGCGACGCTCGACGGCATCGCCGACATGCTCGAAAAAATCGAGGCCGCACGAATCACGGCCAAGTCCGCTGAAAATAATGCCCCCTGATTTTCGCTCCCGCATCTGAAATCTTTCAGCCTTTACGCTCTTCCGCCTTTTCCTCCATGCCCCTCGGAAAAATTCAGGCCCAAATCGTCGCCGCGCTCGCGGCCCGGCCGGAAGACCTGAGCGGCGATGCGCTCGACAAGCTG
>JBAXLL010000229.1:0-3632 GCA_037134835.1 Verrucomicrobiota bacterium | reverse complement strand
TGTCTGTGCCGCCGCCCGCCGTCGCCGCCCGGGTCTGAACGCCATGGCTTTTTCCCTTCGCCGAAATTTTCTGATGAACAACATCCGCCTGCAAGCCCTCACCCTGCTCGCCGTCACCGTCTTCCTCTTCTGGTGGCGGCTCGGTCATCTCGGCCTGATTGATCCCGACGAGCCGTTCTACGCCCAGACCGTGCGGGAGATGGTGCAGCGCAACGACTGGATGACGCCGCATATTTTCGACCAACCGCAGTTTGAGAAGCCGATTCTCTTCTACTGGCAGGGCATGGTGGCGCTGAAATTATTTGGCGATGGTCAGGGCGACGAATTTGCCTCGCGTGTGCCTTCGGCGCTGTTCGCCACGGCGCTGGTCTTTCTGACCTGGCGTTTTGGCCGGCGGCTCTTTTCGCCGTCCGTGGCCTTTCTCAGTGCGCTCGTGCTGGCCACGGGCATGCTGTATGTGTTCATGGCGAGGCTGATGCTGACGGACATCTCGCTGGCATTTTTTATCACCGCCGCACTCTACGGCCTGTGGATGGCGGTGCACGATGAGCGGCACCGCGACCGTTGGGTGATCCTGCAATTCGTCATGTCGGGGCTCGCCACGCTGACCAAGGGACCGATCGGCGTGCTCTTGCCCGCGTTGGGCGGGCTGGCCTTTCTGTGGTTGACCAAGACCCGCTCACCTTGGCGCGGGCGAGGGCTATGGATCGGCCTGGCGTTGTGGACGGTTATCGTCGTGCCGTGGTATGCCATCACGCTCGTCCGCTATGGCTGGGAGTTCTGGGACGAGTTTTTCGTGCGGGATAATTTTGACCGCCTGATCATCGCCGAGCATCCGCGCAACAACACCCTCTGGTATTATCCGCTGATGCTGCTTGTGGGCATGCTCCCGTGGATTCCGCTCGTGCCGGCCGCGGTGGTCCGGGCGTGGCGGGCGGCACGGACTTGGCGCGTGGCGGACGAGCACCGCAGTATGCTCTTCGTCATGTGCTGGTTTGGGCCGACGCTGATCTTTATGACCATTGCGCAGAGCAAGCTGCCGAGCTACATTTTCTTCCTGTTTGTTCCGTTCGCGCTCTTCCTAGGGCGAGCGCTGGACTCTTGGCTGCGCGCAGGCTTCTCCGGCCCGGTGGAGCGTTGGCTGGCGACCGGGCTCGCGCTTGTGCAGGCGGTGGCGTTGGTCGGAGCCACCTATGTGAAGCCCGAGTACACGGCGCACCGCTGGGCAGCGTTGGTCATCAGCGTGCCGCTGGCGTTGGGCCTGTTGCTGTTGCTGATCAGGAAAATGCGCGCCTGGGCCTGGGTTACGGTGGGGGCGAGCCTGACCGTAGTGGGGGTGGCTTTTACCAGCCTTGCACCCGAGCTAGAGGCGCACACCTCCACCAAGGGCATTGCGGCGCGCATTGCCGAGTTCCGGAAACCCGGCGAGAAAATCGTCACGGTGAAGTTTATGGTGCGCTCGGTGGACTACTATGCCCGCCAGAAGCCGGATGCCGTGGTCCACGGCGACAAAAATCCGTGGTTCTCGCCGCACCCCATCGAGGTGGTCGTGAAGAGTCAGGGGCTGGCCGAGTTTGCCGCCAACAATGGCGGCACCGTCCTGTGTCTCGGTCAGGAGGTGAACTGGCGCAATTTGAACGATCCGCAGGATCCGACGGACGCCGTGCTGCGCGGCCGCTGCGAACTGCTTGCCCAAGTTGGCGACCGGGTGCTCTTTCGCGTCACCGTCCCACCGCGTATCGCCGCGAACTAGGGCAGAGCATCCGAACTTTTGCGTTGGCGGGCGGTCAGGAAAAGCGTGAGAGTGGCCGCATGGATTTGGTTTTCTCCGCCGCCGTCGTGCTGATCGTGCTCAAACTGTTGGCCGAACTGGTGCTGGCGCTCCTCAACCGCGCCGAAGTGCGACGGCACGCGGCCCGCGCGCCGGATGCCGTCGCCGCGATCATGGACGGGGCGACCTATCGGAAGTCCGTGGACTACACGCTGGCGAAAAACCGCTTTGGCCTCGTCGAGGGAAGCTTCGACACGGTTGTGCTGCTCGCGGTGCTGGCCGGTGGTGTGCTGCCGTGGGTGTTCGTCGCGGTGACGGCGTGGGGCACGCCGGGCGCGGCGTGGACGGGGGCGCTGGCAATCCTGCTCACGGGCATGCTGCTGAGCGTGCCGGGGCTGCCGTTTGACTGGTGGGGACAGTTCCGCCTGGAAGCGCGGTTTGGCTTTAACCAAAGCACCCCGAAGCTGTGGCTGACGGACAAGCTCAAGGGCGCGGCGCTCGGCCTCGTGATTGGGTTTCCGCTGCTGTGGGCGCTGCTCTCGCTCGTAAAATGGCTCGGCGCTTCGTGGTGGGTATGGGGCTTCGCTTTGCTGTTCGCCTTTCAGCTGCTGATGCTCGTGCTCTACCCGAAGCTCATCCTGCCGCTGTTCAACAAGCTCACGCCGCTGCCGGAGGGCGAGCTGCGCACGCGGCTCATGGCGCTGGCTGAGCGCACGGGTTTCGCGGCGCGCACCATCGAGGTGATGGACGGCAGCAAGCGCTCGGGCCATTCGAACGCGTTTTTCACGGGGTTCGGCCGCTTCCGGCGCATCGTCCTCTTCGACACCCTCATTACCCAGCTCACGCCGGAGGAGCTGGAGGCGGTGCTCGCGCACGAGATCGGCCACTACCGGCGCGGGCATATCCCGAAGATGCTTGCGGTGTCGGCTGTGATGCAGTTCGCCGGATTCTGGATGGTGGCGGAGCTGGCGCGCAGCACGTGGTTCAACCCGGCCTTCGGTTTTCGCGCGGGCGAGCTGGCACCGGCGTTTCTGCTCTTCGGGTTGCTTGGCGGTGCGGCGACCTTCTGGCTGACGCCGCTGATGAACCTGTTCTCGCGCAAGCACGAATACGAGGCCGACGCCTTTGCGCGCGACGCGCTGGGCGGCCCGGGCGCGATGGTCGCCGCGTTGCGGAAACTCGCGCAGAAAAATCTGACCAACCTCACGCCGCATCCGTGGTTCAGTGGCTTCTACTACTCGCACCCGACAATGGTCGAACGCGAGGCCGCGCTCGTTCGGGGTGGCTGACCCGGCCCAAAACGCGAAGGCCCAAGCATGAATTCCGTCTCCAGTCGCCGTCTGACCATCCGCTGCCTTGAATTTGGGCTCGGCTTGTTTTTGTGCGAGTGGGGCTTGGTGGTGGCCAGTGCTCGCGCAGCCGAGCCCGGCACGCTGACGGTGGCGACCTACAATGTCGAAAACTACAATTCTGCCAACCGCCTGACCGAAGCCGGCTACCGTCCGGACTACCCGAAGCCCGAGGTTCAAAAAACCGCGTTGCGAGCCATCATCTGCCGGCTCGACGCCGATGTGCTCGCGTTGCAGGAGATGGGCCCCCGGCCGTATCTGGAGGAGCTGCGCCATGACCTAAAAAACGAAGGGCTCGACTATCCATATGCCGCCATTCTCGAGGCGGAGGGGCTCGACCCCGACCGGCATGTCGCGGTATTGTCGAAGCGGCCCTTTACGACCATCGCTCGGCACGCCGACCTGACATTCAAATACTTCGGCGTCATGGAGAAGACGAAGCGCGGACTGCTCGAGGTGCGATTGGCGGCGGGCGGCACAGAGCTGACGATTTTTATCGTCCACCTCAAGAG
>JBAXLL010000228.1:0-3638 GCA_037134835.1 Verrucomicrobiota bacterium | reverse complement strand
GATGTCACGCTGCTCGGTCATCCGCGCCAGCTCCCGCCTGAGCCGCTCGTTCTCCGCTTGCAGCTCCTCCTTGCCCACAGGCAGGCCGGCCGACCCGGCGGCCCGGGTCGCCCGGCCTACCTGCTTCCCCCAGTCATACAGGTTGAACACGCTGATCCCGAGCTCCCGGGCGGTATGCTCCGCCGCCCGGCCGCTGCTGCGCCACAGGCGCACCGCCTCACGTCTGAACGCTTCATCATATCGCCGGGGCGTTGCCCCGGCCTTCAGTTGGTTGGTCATCGTTGGGTCCTTTCTTTCGGCCCAACCCGTGTCCGTCAATTCGGGGCAACCTCAGTCAAGAAGCGAGGAACCAGACTGGGATTCCTTTCCCCTCTCCTCCTTGTTCCGGGTTTCCTGGTTTCCTGCTTTGTCACTTGCTTGGCTTTTGTAGCTTGCTCCTCAGCTCTCTGGTCTCTGAAATCCGACTTCTGTTTTCTCCCCAATCCGTACCCATCCGTGTGATCCGCAGTCAAAAATGGTTTTCCGTCTCCTGACTCCAAGTTCGTTCTCCCTTCGCGTCTTCGCGCTTAATCCGAACTCCGTGTCCTCTGTGCCTCCGTGGTTCAAATCCGACCCGACTCTTGGCTCCAAGGAGTTTCATGTGAGGGTGATTTTGGCGACCGGTCTTCGCCTCATGGCAGCGGTTGCAAATCGGCCAACGGCATTCGCACGTGCAGGCCTTGCTGGAGTACGTCCACCGTGATGATGATGCCCTTGGGATTCTGCGGATCATCCACCACGCCAATGAGGCCACGCAGAGGGCCGCTGATGACGCGCACGCTTGACCCACGGTGGATCAGCGGATGCAGGCTTAGTTCCAGGCCGGAGGCCACAATGAGCTTCACGTCGGCGAGCTGGCACAGGAATCGCGTTTCGTCCTCGACGCGGATTGCGCGCGCGAGCAGATCCTGCTGAAAAATCCGGCTTTTGCGCGCCGGCTCGACGCGGGCGAAGACATAGCCGGGGAACAGCGGCTTGGTGAATTTTTTGATCTGGGCCCCGTAGCGGCGTACACTGGCAATGAGGGGCAGGTAGTGCTCGAACTTCTCGGCCGCCAGGAGGGCGGCGAATTTTTTTTCGCACCGCGGCCGGGTATGGCAGACGTGCCACTGCGGTTCCGGCGGAGGCAGTGCGGGGTCGCTCACGATTTCAGCAGGAAGCGCACGGCCGCAAAATAGCCCTCCAGCCCCAGACCGGTGATCACGGCGACGCAGGCGGGGCCGGTGAGCGACCGGTGGCGGAACTCCTCGCGTTTGTAGAGGTTGGAAATGTGAACCTCCACCGTCGGCAGGTGGGCACCGAGGAGGGCGTCGCGCAGGGCGATGCTGGTGTGGGTGAGGGCGCCGGCGTTAAGCACGACGCCGTCGCATTTCGCGTCGGCCAGCTCGGCGATCTTGTCAATGAGCCTGCCCTCATGATTGGACTGAAAGAAATCGAGCACGGCCTGCTTGCCGAACTCGGCGCGGAGGGATTTTTCGAGGTCGGCGAGGGTGGCGCGACCGTAGATCTCCGGCTCGCGCTTGCCGAGGCGGTCGAGGTTGGGGCCGTTGAGGATGGCGATCTTTTTCATACGGGGAATAATTCAGAAGCCATGAAGCCAAGAAAGACAATTCCGCCGGTGCATGGTTTCCTGGCTTCTGAATGCAGAACTCACAGCGGGTTGTCCGTGGCGATAAACTCCCACGGGAGGCGGAATTTTTTCGCCAGCTCGGCGGCGAGGGCCTGCACCGCATGCACTTCGGTGGCATAGTGGCCGCAGAGATAGAGGTTGAGCCGCTGTTCCTGCGCCACATTGAACCACTCTTCGCGCAGCTCACCGGTGACGAGCGTGTCGGCCCCGACGGCGGCCAGCTGGGGCACGGCGCTGTTACCCGCCCCGCTGCAAAACGCCACCGCGCGCAGCTCGGCGGAACCGCACTCGATGGCAACGACGCGGGGGTAGAGTTTTTCCAGTTTCGTGCGCAGGTCGCTGCGCTTCAGCCGGGTCCGAACGATGCGGCCAATAGATTCGCCTTCGTGGAGAAGAAACGGTTCGTGTTTTTTCCAGCCGAGCTGGGCGGCGAGGAGGGCATTGTTGCCCAGCTCGGGATGGCCGTCGAGCGGCAGGTGGTTGGAGTAGAGCGCGCAGTTGCCGCGCACCAGCTCGGCCACGCGCTCATAGGCGGGGCCGGTGAGCGGGCGGGGCATGTCCCAATACATCCCGTGGTGGACGATCAAAAAATCCACGCCGGCGGCCACGGCTTTCTGGAACGGCACGAGGCCAGCGTCCACGGCCGCACCGATCTTGGTGACGCGTCCATCGTTGGCGACCTGCAGGCCGTTGAACGCGCCAGGCGCGTCCTTGAAGGCGGTGCGGCGGGTGCGGGTGTCGGAATAGGCAACGAGTTGGTCGAGGGAGGTCATGCGGCGAAATTAATGGGCATGGTTCTGGTAGCTCTCAGAGGGCGGTCAATCTCACGGGGACGGTGAACGGGGTCCCGCCGGGTGCAAGCGGAGAAGCGACGGGCTAGGCAAATTGCGGTGGATCAACGCGCGCTTGCACCCATGCCTCGGGCGAGTTTGCTAGGCGACATGCACTCAACCTCTGCTGCGTCCGCCGTGCCGGCCGCCACCGCCGTTGACCTCATCGAGCAGGCCGCCGCCCAATTTTCCGGCCGCCCCTCGTGGGACGACTATTTTATGGCGACCGCCGTGCTGCTCTCGACGCGTTCGCCGTGCGAGCGGCTGCATGTGGGCTGCGTGCTGGTGAGCGGCGGCACCCGCAAGCACCGCATCATCGCCGCGGGTTACAATGGCTTCCTGCCTGGCACGCCGCACGTTTCGCGACTGCGCGATGGGCACGAGCAGGCGACAGTTCACGCCGAGCAGAACGCCGTTTCGGACGCCGCGCGGCGGGGCAGTCCGCTGGACAGCGCGGTGGCCTACGTCACGCATTTCCCGTGCATTAACTGCGCAAAAATCTTCGCCGCCGCCGGCATTGCCGAGGTGCGTTACCGGCACGACTACAAGAACGACCCGCTCGTCGCCCCGTTGCTGGCTGACGGGGGGATCAAGATTTTGCAACTTTGACCCAAGGCACCGTTTTGCAACCGCGAGTGCACACGAAGAAACGCGAAGGAGACCCGACGCCATCGGAATTCGGGGAGGATGGGCTGCCGAAGTTGGAAGAAATTCGCGTGCCTTCTCGGACATTTTTCGTTTCAATCGCCTGAGGTGATAAACAACTCATGATGCGCCACCGCCGACCACGCTTTTCCGGTTCCCGTACAGCGCTTACCGGGTCGCTGCTGCTGGCGCATCCGTCGCTGAACGATCTGAATTTCCGGCGCACGGTGGTGCTCCTTTCGGCGCATGACGGCGGTGGGGCCATGGGCGTGGTGCTCAACCGGCCGCTGCCGCGCAAGCTCGGCGGACTGGGCGGCGACTTTGCGCTTGGGCCGCTGGCAGACGTGCCGCTGTTTGCCGGCGGGCCGGTGGCGACGGAGCAGCTCGTCCTGTGCGCCTGGCAGCCGCAGCCGGAACAATCGGCGTTGCAGATCGTGTTTGGCTTGGATCCGGAGAAGGCTGCTGAGCTTCATGGGCAGCCCGGAGTACATGTG
>JBAXLL010000227.1:0-3638 GCA_037134835.1 Verrucomicrobiota bacterium | reverse complement strand
GAGGTCATCCGGCCTCGGAGCGAATACAAAAATCCGTTCACCGGTGAAACATCCGTGGGCGCGCCCGCCATCAACGAGCCTGCCCCGCAGGCCGCTCCCCTGCCTGAGCCAGCCTCGTCGGGCACAGCTTTTGTGGCCCCAAAACCGGCTCCCGTCGCGCCGCCGGCCCGGCCCGACCCGGTGAAGGCGAGCGCCGCGCCAATGGGTGAGATGTTTCCCTTTGTTACGCCGGCGGCGCCCGCCGCGCGGTCCGTATCTGCTCCAGTGGCCGGCAGTGCTGAAAAGCCCCGTCTCAACATCCTTCCTCCCGAGGATCTGCGCCGCTCTGCCCAAAGCTGGGAATCGGCCGGCTCGCCCTCTGCTGCCGCTCCCGCCGCGCGCGGGCGCGACGACGACCGGCCGATTTTCCGGCCTGAGGGTTATGAGCAGCGCGACAGCCGCCGTCCCGACTCTGCGCCGCGCCCAACGGACTCACGTCCGCCTGCACCTCGCCGTGAGGCCGCCAAGCTCGATCCCTCCAGTCCGCCAGCCCCCGAGGATGTGCCGACCGGCGGTTTCTTCGGCTGGCTGAAAGGCCTTTTCGGCGGTGGCAAGCCCAAGGGAAAATCCTCTGCATCCCATGGCGGCCATACGGTTCGAGGCGATCATAGTTCATCGCGCACCGACGACCACCACCGGGACGAGGGTGGTCATCGCCGCCGGCATCACGGGGGACGTGGCCGGCATGGTGGCTCCCGGAGTGAGGGTTCGCCTGGTGGGGATGGCTCCCGGCGCAGTGAAAGCGATTTCGGCTCGGCTGGCGGCGAAAGCTCCGGTTCCGGCCACGACGGCCACCACCGTTCCGGCGAGCGTCGCTCGGGCGGCGGACGTCGGCGGCGCGGTGGCCGCGGCCGGCATCGCGGCGAAGGCGGCGGGTATCCCCGGCAGGAAGAAGGTCACCGCAATTCCGGTGGTGGCAGCGGCCTCGCACCGCCGCCTGCCAGTTAAACCTTGCCAAGGCGCTCTGCGCCGCACGCAGTTTCAAGGCGTCCGCTTTCCGGCGGACGCCTTTTTGTTTTCGTCAGGCGAGTCGCCCACCTTCACATTTCTTAATTACGCCCAATGTCTGACCTCATCGTCCATGGCGGCCGGCCGCTCTCCGGCACGGTTACGCCGTCTGGCAACAAGAACTCCGTTCTACCCATCCTTTGCGCCACCCTGCTCACCGACGAGCCGGTGTCGCTGAGCAACGTCCCCGACATCACCGATGTGGAGAAACTTACCCAGTTTTTCACCGCGCAGGGCTCGCGCATCGTCTGGAATCGTGCCGCCGGCACGATGCGACTCGACCACGCCGGCTTCAATCCGCGCCGGCTGGCCGCCGGCCTGCCCGACGGAATGCGTTCCTCGGTGCTGCTCTTCGCACCCCTCCTGCGGCGGATGCAACGGCTGCCGCTGGCCGCCAACGCCAAGGGCTGCGCGCTCGGCATCCGCGAGCTCGACCCACACCTGGAGATTTTGGAAAAGCTCGGGGCGAAAATCTCCTGCGCCGGCGGCCTCACGCTGTCGCTCGGCAAAGGCTTTCGTGGCGCCCGACACTGGCCCGATTACATGAGTGTGACGGCAACGGAAAATTTTCTCATGGCCGCCGCCCTCGCCGAGGGCGAGTCAGTGCTGCTCAATGCCGCCAGCGAACCGCACGTGCAGGACCTCTGCGCTGTCCTCAACGCGATGGGCGCGCGCATTACCGGTGTCGGCACCAGCCGGCTCACGGTGCAGGGGGTGGACCGGCTGCGGGGTGGCGAGTTTGTCATCAACACCGACTACCACGAGGTCGTTACCTTCCTCGCGCTCGGGGCCATCACCGGCGGCGAGGTGCGTGTGAAGCACTCTGTGCCGGAACATTTCGATCTTATCACGCGCGCCTTTGGCAAGCTGGGCGTGGTCATCGTCCATAACGGCGACACCGCCATCGTCCGCAAGGGCCAGAAGCTGCGTGTCGTCGCGCCGTTCACCAGCAACCTCCTGCCGAAAATCGAGGCAGCGCCGTGGCCTTATTTCCCTGTGGACCTGCTGCCGCTGATGATCGCGCTCAGCACGCACTGCGACGGCACGGTGATGTTTTGGAACAAGGTCTATGAAAACGGGTTTTCATGGATCCCAGAGCTGGCGAAGTTTGGCGCCCACGCCGTGGTGAGCGACCCGCACCGTCTCACGGTCTTCGGTAACCGTCCCCTGCGCCGGGCGGAAGTGGTCGCACCCTACGTCATCCGCGCGGCGGTTGCGCTCACCATGGTGGCCGCGGCCATCCCCGGCAAGTCCATCGTCCGCAACGCCGAAACCATCAAGCGCGCCCACCCTCGCTTCGTCGAAAATCTCCGTTCCCTCGGGGCGAAACTTGAGTGGAAGTGATCTGGTGCCGGGTGATGGCCTGGGTGTTCAACCGTCCGGCCTCACCCGCGCCGGATTTCCGAGCCGTGGAAGCGGACTTGGAGGCGATAGACCTTTTTGGTGCGGCAGGTGATTAGGCCGGTGGTGAGGTCGAATTTTTCCGGGATCTCAATGCGGTGGAGATCGATCACGGCATGGTAGCCGCGTTCGGAGAACACATCGATGAGCATCGCCATCGCCAGCGGGTCGTCGAGCAGCGGATCCTCGGTGTTGACCAGCGCGACGCCGGAGATGGCGTGGCGCACGACCACGGGCATGATTTTTTTTTCGATGAAAACCGCGACGCGGCCCAGCAGTGCGCCCTGCTCAAACTCGTAGCCGTCGAGCCGCCGCACCAGCTCCTGCCGGGCGTGGACGATGATCTCGCTGGCGACGGGCAGGGCGCGCAGGCGGTCGTAGGTGCGTGGGTCGAGCTCGAGCGTGCTCTGATATTGGAGCTCGTGAAGGATGTTCTGCTCGACCTCGGTGACGGCACCCTGCGCGTTGACGAAGTGGTAGTGGAAAACCTCGCGCAGCGACTGTAGCGCATCCCACGTCTGCTCCTTGAAGACCCGGTAGCGGCGGCGGGCGAGCGTTTCATCGTAGTCGGTGGCGCGCTCCTCCATAGTCACGCCGATGTTCGTGCGGGCGACTTCAGCATTGTGCGTGCGCACCTCGCGGCCGCGTTGGAGCTGGCGCATAACGGATGTGCCCTCGTCCACAAACAGCACCATGATGTGGATCGTGGGCTGGCGGAAGTGCACACCGAGGGGCGTCGCGGCGAACTCGCGACGCAGTGCGTGCATCTGGTCCACGAGAAGCTTGAGGCACTCGACTTGCACGGTCGTGCGCGGGAAGCCGTCGAGGATGACGCCGTCGCGGTATTCGGGCCGCAGGAGATGGCGCAACACCAAGCCGATGACGTCGCGGTCTCCGACCATGCCGCCAGCGTCCTTGATCTGGCGCGCAGCGGGTGAATTCAGCAGATCGCTGACGACGACGGGTTCGCAGGTAAGGTCGCGGGCGCGGAGAATGAAGCCGGTGTTCGTCCCCTTGCCCGCGCCCGGCGCACCACCGAGGAGGATGAGTTCCTTGGGGAAGCGCAGGTTTTCCCGGCCAACTTCGGCTTCCAGCGACCGCCACACCGAGCCAAAAATGAGATGGGCATCCTTGATCTCGAGATCGTGGTGGCGCGCAGCCGGGGCGGCAGGCGCGTCAGGGTGGGATAC
>JBAXLL010000226.1:0-3657 GCA_037134835.1 Verrucomicrobiota bacterium | reverse complement strand
ATTCGTAAGCGTGGAGAACACCACGCTGCCGGCCGGGGCGCGCTGCCACGCAAACGTGAGCGGCCCGATGCCGGCCGCAGTCACCGCGAACACGACGGGCTGGCCGGATGTCACGGTCTTGCTCACGGGCGGGGTCGTCACGGTCGGGGGCGTGCGTACGGTCAGCGTAGCGGCGGAACTGGCCCCGACGGAGCCGACGCCATTGCCCAGCAGCACGCGAAAGCGGTCGCCGTTCATCTCGACGGCCACGCGCGTGATGGACAGCGTGCCGCTCGTCACGCCGGAAAACGTCTCGCTTTCAACCAGATTGGAGAACGTTGAAGTCCCATTGGGTGCGCGCTGCCACAGGAACGCGGGTGACGGTGTGCCCGTAACCGTGACGGCAAAGCTCGCATTACCGTTAACGTTTACGATCGTCCCCACCGGAGCAGCGGTGATTTTCGGAGCCAGATCCACCGTAAGGGTAGCGGCATGGCTCGTCTTGGCCGCGGCCGCGTTGGTCACAACGCAACGATATTGATTGCCGCCGAAATCGCCTGCCCCCGCCTTGGTGGTGATGCTTAATGTGGCCGTGGTAGCTCCAGCCGCCCCATTCGTATTGGTGAGATTGCTGAAGGTTGCACCCCCATTGGTCGAAACCTGCCATTGGTGGGTGAGCGGGCCGGTACCGGTGGCTGACACGCTGAAGGTCGCCACTTGACCCGCCACCACTGTTTTGTCCGCGGGCATGAGCGCAAAGCCGGGTTCCACGGGCTCAGACAAAATCGCGTAGGCGATGAAATTTGCCGACTGACTGCTCCCAGGAAAAGCGCCGGCCGTTACTTGGGCTGTTCCGGAACTGCTCCCGGTAAAGCTGGCGGTCAAGGTGAGCGCACCAAGCGTATTGTCCAGCATGCTGATCCTGCCTGTAGTCGCCCCGGTCTTGGTGTAAGAATAGGTTCCCGAACTGGAACTGCCACTCGCCGTTGTGACGATACCGAGTGAATCAAATGTATTGTTAGTCGCGGAAAGTTCCAACAACCCGATCCCGCTGCCGCTGAATGGTGTGGTGCCATTGGTGATGTTAAGGCGGAAAATTAGCCCACCAACGGCAGCGGGCGACTGCACCGCGGTTTGTCCGGATGATGCGGAAAAAACAAATGATCCGGTCTGGCTGCTTCCAGGAGACGAGGGACTGGTGATACGGTAGATTCCTGAGCTCGGCGTTGAAAATGTGCCGGTTATCTGGGTGCTGTGCGTCCCGCTTCCGTTGGTTTCCACCAAGCTGATCAAGGCTGTATTCGTCGCCGTCTTGGTGTAGCCAAAGCTTCCAAAGCTTGGCTCACCATCGTCATCCGGAATCGCAACGTAGGTGCTGCCCGATGTGGCTGGCAGCAGCAAAAACGATCCGCTGCTGGAAAAAATGCCGGATCCGCCCGACACAACGAAGTGAAAGGTGCTCCCATTGATCGACGTCGGCGCCTGCCCCGCGGGTTGCGGACCGGCAGCGGGACCAATCGCATTGACCGCAAAATTAGCCGTGAATTGCCCACCATCAAGATCCGTGGCGGAAACCGTGACCGTGACGGGCCCGTTGGCACCCGCCAATGGCGTGAGAGTGAGCATGCTGCCACTGAGGCTGACCGTCAGGCGCTCGGTGTTCGACGAGGTGGCGGTGAACGTCAGCGTCGGGATGATCGCCACCGAAGTCTCGACGATGGTGGCCAGCGTGAACGAACTCGTTGAAAGGGGTAGATCGGTGAACGGAGTATTGGGATTACTAGGGTCAACGTTAAAAGTTGGCATGGCGGCAACGGCATCGGCCACTACCATACCGTTGCCGACTACGCGCCCAAATGCGGTAAACCCGCCGTTTTGAGTGTCGAGGTTGGACGAATTGTTCGCCAAATTGATGAACCATTGGTTGGTGGCGCTGTCGGGAATGTTGCCAACCTTGGCCATTGCAATGGTACCACGCAGATTCGACACGCCCGGCTCGTTTGGGACGATCGCGAAGGTTGGCACCGCCTGGAGCGCACTATTGAACACCCTAAATCCACCTCCTTGAATGATGAATCCCGGCACAGAGCGATGGATGAAACTGCCCGCGTAATGACCGGCGTTGATGTAGCGGAGAAAATTGGCGACCGTGAGTGGCGTGTGCTGCTGGTCGAGCGCAACATCAATCGTGCCGGTACCGAGCGTGCCACGCCGCACGGTTATGCGCACGGCCGGACCAGGTACATCAGGGTCGGTAAAAAAGTTGGCGAGATCGAAGCTTTGGCTGACACCCGTCAAATTCCGTTCGGGCAACGTCTGCGACAACGCCGGCGGGATGTTGGCTGCAAGCGAGACACCCACCAGGCCGAGGCCAAGCGCGAGGAGCGTTAGATACCGGAATATCATGAGGCTGGGTAGAGCAGGAAATCTATTGCAAATTGCCTGCGTGGCAAGCGAAACCCGTCGAAGTGCTCCTGGGTCCCATGACAGCTACGACTATTCGGCCGCCCCGACTGGCGTCATCGCTCTTCCGGCTCAAGCCCCGGATAGGAACCGTGGTAGCAGCTGGTCAGATCTTACCGCTGTGGATAGACCAGTATCCGGTCGTGGACGAGCAGGATGAGGTCATTCCTGCCGTCACCAGTCACATCGGCGATGACGGTTTCGCGTGGCTGCTGCGGCGAGCCCTTTTTCCCCTGATAGTGCTGGTCAGACTCGAAAACCTTGAAGTGCAGCCGGCTCACCCACGCTTTCGTCGCCGGGTCGCAGGCGAGGATCTCGATCATGTTTTCCTCGGGATCAACGGCCACCAGTTCGGGCTCGCCATCACCAGTGAGGTCCCCTGCGGTCACGTCGCCGTAGTCCACGGCGGGCAGATCGGTCGTATAGGTTTCCATCGTATGAACGGCCAGATCACCGCGTCCGGATGGCAGCCACCAGAAGCGATTTTTGCCGAGGAGAAACAGCTCCGCCGCACCCCCACGTGTCGGTAGGCGCACCTCGGCGCCGACCGCGTCAATTTTTCCGGCAGGGGTGATCTCGGCCACCTCGTAGACCTTGTCCTTGCCCGCCCGAAGGCGTTGAAACTGCTCACTCTTGCGGTCGTAAAGCAACACCTCGGGCAGTGCGCCCTTGGTCGCCGCCGGCAGCACAAAGGCCGCCGCAATCTCGGCGGTGGTGTCACGCGCACTGAACTGATCCACGACGGTGAGCGCACCCTTCGCATCCAGCCGGAGAGCACGGGTGAGCGCGCCAGTGTTCACGAGCAACTCGGGTTTGCCGTCGCCATCTATATCGCCGACAGTCACAGCGCCGGCTTCAAGGTCGTCCACGAGGCTTTTGCGAAAGGCGGGGTCGGCGGAAGCATCGGAGAATTTTCCATCGTCCGACTGCACGAAAAGCCGCATCGTATCCAGGGGCGTGAACACGGCCAGATCGAGCCGGCCGTCCTGATTTGCGTCCACCAGCTTCAGGCCGTGCGGATCGGTCTTGAAGCCGGGAATCTCAAAACTACGGATCACCTTCGCCGTGCCGTCGCGCTGGCGTTGGAGGATACTGATGGCGCGGGTTCCTTTGTCCTCTGTCAGCACGACAACGCTCGTCTGGCCCTTGCCGTCGAGGTCGCCGGCGACAACCGCCAGCGGACGGCCGGTGATGGGCAGCGGCTGCGGATAACCG
>JBAXLL010000225.1:0-3676 GCA_037134835.1 Verrucomicrobiota bacterium | reverse complement strand
GTGAGCACCCAGGCCCAGAGGATGCGCTTTACCACGCTGAGTTTCACCGCACTTATCCTCACGTTCCAGTGGCGTGACAAAGGTCTTGGCCAGCTCTTCGCTGATCTGGCGGGTGATTTTTTTATCCTTGCGGCGGCTGTGGATGAAGTCGTCGAGGTCGGCGGTCGAGGTGTAGGCTTCGCTGCGCTGGAGGTAGCTGGCGAGGAGTTTGGTGCTTGCCAGGGCCTCCTCGGCGCTGGCTTCAAGCAGGTCATGAAATTTGTCCTCGTGGCCCGGAAGTTTGCGGAGGGGGGAAAGCATGGTGCAGCAAGTGTGGGCTGGGTCTGTGACATTTGTGAAACATTATTTGCGCCGCCGGTTGGATAGGCCGCAAGTTTCGGTCGCCGACGGGGCCCTGCGCGCCTTCGGCAGGTTCACTTCGTGGTGGCCAGCACTGGTGCCGGCACGGTTTTGCCCCGCAACCACACCCACAGCCAGCCGATGCGTTCGCGCACGGCCCAGGTGCTGCGCTGGAGTGCCGATGCGTCCCAAGTCAGAAACGGCCACGGGCCTTCGTTGGGCTGGGCTGTAGCTGAGAAATCGGCGGGGCATGGGAGCACATCCACTCCTTGGTGGCGAAAGAGCGCCGTCGCGCGCGGCAAGTGCCAGGCCGAGGTCACGAGCGCCACGGGTGCCCGGGCCGAAATCATCTTCACTGCGGCGGCCTCATCTTCCGTGTCGCGCGCCGTGTCAATCAGCACGATGCGCTCGCGCGCTACGCCCAGAGCGACGGCGGCACGAGCCAGCACCTCCGCGTGGGTAGGCTGGCCTGGCCTGGCCGGGCCACTCACGGCCAGCTTCGCGTCGGGCAGCGCGCGCAGCAGGCGTACTCCCTCCGTGATGCGGGCGAGCCCACTGGGCGAAAGCTGGTTGTTGGCCGAGAGCGCGGGCGAGTCGGTATGGCCGCTACCCAGCACCACGACGAGCCGACAGGCCGCCAGCGGCACCGGCACGGGCATGCTCGCCACCAGCTCCGGCACGGCGGGGAATTGCCGTTCCAACGGCCGAACCAGCAGATTGGCCACGCCGTTGTTGCCCATGAGCACGAGCCAGCCCGCGCCCGCCGCCACCAGCCACCGCCGCACCCGCGGGGCGCGTTTGAGTAGCCGCAGGGCAAAGCCTGCGAGGATGAGCCCCGTGGCGAACGGCACCGGCATCAGCAGGTAGCCGACGAGCTTTTTGAAGAAGAACCCCATCCCGCCATCTCGGCTGGCCAGTGTGGCTGATGCAACCCGCTTTCGCGCGGCTGCAGCCCTACGCAACGGTCCGCTTGGGTGGCGTCCTAATTTTGCGAATATCCTACAATCTTCAGGTCAATTTTGGTGGGGCGTAATTTCCACATAGTCGAAGGCCGCACCCTCGCCCGCGCCTCCTCCTCCGCCGCGTGGGCCGCGAGCACCTCCGCCCGGCCCGCCCGAGCCGCGTCCGCCGCCGCGCTGAGACGCGGCCAGGGCCTCGCCTTCGAGGCGGATCTCGTCTCCGGGGGCGAGCGTCACGCCGCGAATGAGGCGGCGCGTGCTCGTATCTTGCGGCGTGGTGTAGGACACGTCGTAATCTGCGGTCCACGCGTCCACGGGCTTGCCAGCGACGGACAGTGCGAACTTCGACTGGCCGCTCGCCATGTCGAGGTATTGCACGGCGATGTCGTAGCGGCCTGCCGCGCCGGTGAAATTGAAGCTCGCCGCGCCCTTGGTGCCAGGGGTGAGGCGGGCGATCTGGCCGTTGGACGCGGCCTCCCATGGCGCGATGTCCCCCAGCGTGTAGCCGTCAAGCCTCATCGCCCCGGCGGCCGTACGGCCGGGAAACACGCCCACGCGGCCCTTCGCGTCGGGCACACCGGAGACATTGAGGAACCACCGGTTCACGTCGTCGCGCCACTCGGCGGCGTGGCCGGCCTGGAAGTTCAGCCGCTTTTGCACGGCGGCGAGGCGCTCGTCGTCCATCTTGCCCTTGAGCTTGGCCCAGTCGTCGGCGAACTGCTGCGCCTGCGCCGCGCCATTGTAGTGCGCGTCGTAGATGTGCTGGATGACGGTCTCCCGCGAGTGCAGGACGTGTGTGTAGGGCACATGGTGAAAAAACAGCAGCAAGTCGTCCGGGCACGTCTCCAACGACTCGAAAAATTTGGCCACTGGCGCGGAATACTGGCCGATGTAGCCGGTGCCGTCCTTGATGGTGCGGTTCATGCCGCTGCCGACGACCATCGGCAGGCCGAGCTGCGCGGCGTTGGAGCGGTGCCACTGGCCCCAGCCGTTCTGCTCGGAAGACTCGATGCCGGCGCCGAAATGCGTGCCCGGAATGTTGACCGGCTGGCCACCGCCAGCCGCGCCCTCGGGACCGCCGCGGCCGGACCAGCCGGCGATGCTCGTCAGCCCGCCGATGCCAAGGTTGCCCGTGTAGTCCTCGTAGGCCTTCCACGATTTGAGGAGGATGTTGTCCACCGTGGCCACGACATCCTTGTCCTGGCCGAAGGTCTGGCGGGTCCACTCGTCGGCGATTTGGGCGCTCGTCAGCTCGGGATTCCACGCGAGGCGGCCGAAACCGTAGAGGTTGGCCATCTCAAGGTCGTGCCCCATCCAGTTTTGGTCGCGGCCGACGTTGCTCACGCCGACGAAGCCGCCATGCTGGTTGCCGAAAACTTTGCCCTCGACGATGGCCTTCACCGGCGTGCCGGGCGTGCCCTTCGCCTGCAGGTCAAAGTCGAGCGTCGCCTTCCACATTGGCACGGCGAACACGACATGGTGCTGCTGCCCGAGGTATTCCGCCGTGATCTGGAGCTCGACCACCTCGTTGGTCTGCTTGAGCGCGCCGAAGAGCGGCGAGGGTGGCTCGCGCACCTGAAAGTCAATCGCGCCGTTCTTGATCTGGATGGCGACGTTGTCCTCGAAGGTGCCGTCGAGCTTAATGAAATTATCCAGCGCCGCCTTTGCGCGGTCCTGCGTGAGATCCTGCCACGCGATGCGGTTGTTGTACACGAAGCCGCGGTAGAAGACGACGCCACCATGCGGCTTGAGCGCGCGTGCGATGGGGTTGGCGGCGTCGGCGTGCGTGTGGCCGTATTGCGACGGCCCCGGCTGGCCCTCGGAGTCGGCCTTGATCACGAAGCCCGCGAAATCGGGGATGAGCTGGTAAATCTCCTCCACCTTCGCCTGCCAAAACGCCGCCACGGCGGGGTCGGCCGGATCGGCCGTCGCGAGGCCGCCGACGGCCACGGGACTGTTGAGGCTCACCGACACGAGCATCCGCACGCCCCACGGCCGGAGCGCGTCGGCGATCTTGGCGATCTCCGGCAGCATGGCGCTGGTGATGACGAGGGTGTTGGCGTTGACGTTGTTGATCGAGGTGCCGTTGACGCCGATGGAGGCGAGCAGCCGGCCGTAGTCGCTGACGCGTTTGAGGTCGGTCGTGATCTGGTTGCCCTCCCAAAAAATCGAGCGCCCCGCGTAGCCGCGTTCGATGTCGCCACCGGGATTGTCCCAATGGTTCAGGTAGCGGATGGGGGCTGAGGGGCTTTCCTTCACGTTCAGGCTCGCCAGCGATTCGCCGAGGCTGATTTTGCGGAGCAAGGCGAACACGCCGTGGAGCACGCCGCGTTCGTCGGGGCTGCCGATGAGCAAGTGGTTAAGTCCTCCGGCTTGTG
>JBAXLL010000224.1:0-3708 GCA_037134835.1 Verrucomicrobiota bacterium | reverse complement strand
CCGGCAAATGGCGGCGACCTACGATGAATCCATTAAGGCTGCGACCTACGCCCGCAATCTTTCGCCTAACAATACGCGGTGCTATCTGCTGCTTGCGCAGGCGCAGGCTAACAGTGGAAAAAATGAGGAGGCCGCCATCACTTTGTGTCAGGCCTTGCAGCTTCAGGCTATGCAGTCATATATCTGGTCAGAGGCCAACCAGCAGCTTTGGGACAGCCTTCGCAAGATGTATACCTCCTTCGGGCAGAGCGACGCGTTTGTTCTCGCTCAACCAGACCCGGCCAACCCGACTAAGCCTGATGTTCCCCGCTATCAGCCAAATCTTCGGAATCCGGTGCTTGCCCGACATTTTAATGCGGCGGGTGCCGGCATCGTACAACTGATGCTGGACGCGAAGGATTATGCCAATGCTGAAATAATCAGGGCATACGCCATCGCGAACTTCGGCATTCCCGAATCCCAGATGCCGCACGTCCCTCCCGTGCCACCGAAGTCAAAGTTCTTCGACAAGATTGGGAAAAAATTAAGCGCGATTTTCTAGGTCTGTCCGGCGTCGGTTTACCACCGGTCGAGCACGCTGTGGGCGGCGGCTTGGCCGAGCTGTTCGGCGAGCAGCGGCATGGCGTCAGATTCGGACTCAAGCTGGCCGCTGTCGGTGAAGGCTTGGCGGACGGCGTGCAAAGGACGTTGGGCAAACAGCACGCGGCCCGTGCGCTGCTCAGTGAGCGATGCGGTGGCCTCGAGGGTAAGCCCGAGCTTGCGGGCTAGGC
The DNA here is from genome assembly GCA_037134835.1 of Verrucomicrobiota bacterium. Lineage (GTDB taxonomy): Bacteria > Verrucomicrobiota > Verrucomicrobiia > Opitutales > Opitutaceae > CAIYUN01. The sequence continues at coordinate 2,938 of JBAXLL010000224.1, read as the reverse complement.
CGGTGTCTCGCGCCAAAGCCGTCAGCGTCTCGCGGCCGTAGCTGATGAGGGTGACGGTGAGGACGGCATCAGCCTGCGCGGGCGAGGTGGCGAGGGCGATGCGGCCATCGCGGAGAAATGCCTCCCGGAGCTGCGTACTGATAATGGCTGTGGCCTGCGATACGCCCGCGCGATTTTGTACGGGTGCGAGATAGAGCGAGGTAAAGGCCGGAGCTGTGCCTGTACCCAGATGGTAATGCGCACAGCCACCGGCTGCGAACACGAGCGAGCAGAGCAGTGGCAGCAATAATCGGGCGAGGCGGAGGCGAGGCATGGGAATCGGGAAAGAAAGGAGCGGGCCGCAACGAAAATGAAGACTGGAAGTGGGTGACGGCCGGCAGGAAGAAATTGGCAAAGAAGAACAGCGGGATTTCCCGCGCCGGTGTTGTTTGAATCCCTGAGCTAATTTCGTTCGTTCTGGTCCGCGCGGTGGGCGATGCGATTCAGAACAGGCCGAGGAATTTCTTCCGTGTGGGGCCGGCCGTTTTGGCCTTGGCCTCAGCGGTATCAACCTCGACAAGGCGCTCGCGGGCGAGCGTGGCGACAGGCGAGTCGGGAAAAGTCGTGATGGCTTCATTGTAGAGGACGCGGGCGGCGGTAAAGTTGTCACGTTTGCGAAGGTAGAAATCGCCGATCTCGATTTTACCCTCGGCCAAGATGGTCTTCATGTCCGCCAGTCCCTTGGCCGCGGAGGGGACGTTGGGATCCTGCGGAAACTGGAGCGTAAAGTCCTCGTAGTAGGTGATGGCCTGTCGGGTCGCACCCTGGTCGTAGGAGGGGCCTTGCACATCGTCGGCATAGGTCTGTGCGAGGCGGAGGTAGGCGTCGGGTGCGAGCACGCTTTGCGGATAGTTGCTGATAAGGCGGTCGAGTGCGTCCTTGGCGTCCTCGGGATTGCCGACGTGCTGCTGGCCTTGGGCAATTTTCATCAAAGCGAGGGGCGCGTAATCGCTATGTGGGGCGTTCAGGAGGATTTTTTCAGCATACGCAATCCCCTGGGTGCGGTTGGAGAACGGGGCGCGGATCAGGCCAAACATCCGGTTGTGCGCGCCATCCACGAGCGCGGAGGCGATGAGGTATTGCTGGCCGATAATCTGGTTGAAATGCGTAGTCTCGGGATGGAGGGTGACCGTGTCCTGAAAGGCGTCGAAAGCCTTGTAATACTGCTGGCGGTCGAGGCGGAGCTGCGCGGCACGGAAGAGCGCCTCGCCCGCGAGTTGGGAATGTGGGTATTTTTTGGCGACGCCCTCATAGAGCGAGCGGGCGGAGGACAGATTGCCCTTCTCCTCGGCTGCACGGGCCTGGTTCATCAGGTCGAGCGCAGTGCGACCGCCACCCTCGGGCGCGATGAGCGGGGCGAGGATGCCGCCCTCGGCCCGCCAGCCGGTGTCGGGTGTCCAGACGAGATCTGCACGGGCCGCGATGCCGAGCAGGCAGAAGGCGGCGAGGATACGGAGCGGCGTGATCATGGGAAAGGTTTTCACCAGCGAACCAGTGCGGAGCCATAGGTCAAGCCCGCCCCAAAGGCGACGAGCAGCGTGAGGTCGCCGGCACGCACGCGGCCCGAGCGGCGGGCGGCATCGAGCGCGAACGGGATCGAGGCGGCAGAGGTGTTACCGTGCCGGTCGAGGCTGATAGCGAATCGCTCCGGCGGCAGCCCAAGATATTTGCCGAGCGCCTCAATGATGCGGAGATTGGCCTGATGCGGGATCACACAGGCGATCTGCGACGCGACCAGCCCGTGCTGTTCCAGAATCTCGCGAACGGCATCTTCCATCTCGCGGACGGCATTTTTGAAAACCTCGCGGCCTTTCATCTGGATGAAGGGCTTGGGTCCGCGCGGCACGTACAGAAGGCCGGCGTGGGCGCCCTCGGCATAGAGCCGCGCGCCGAGAATCTGCGCGGTGCCACGCGCCGGGCCGAGTACGACCGCACCCGCGCCATCGCCGAACAGCACGCAGGTCGAGCGGTCGGTCCAGTCCACAATGGAGGAAAGCTTTTCCGCGCCGATGACGAGGGCGTGTCGGTAACGGCCTGAGGCGAGCATGGCCCAGGCGGTGTCGAGCGCATAGATGAAACCGGAGCAGGCGGCGTTAAGATCAAAGCACGCGGCGCGCGCGGGAACGCCGAGCAGATGCTGGACAAGGCAGGCGGTGGCGGGCATCGGCTGGTCCGGCGTGAGGGTCGCAAGGATGATGAGGTCAACCTGCTCCGCGGTCACGCCGGCATCGGCGAGCGCGGCACGCGCGGCGGCGGCGGCCATCGAGGAGGTCGTTTCGGTTTTTCCGGCGATCCGCCGCTCGCGGATCCCGGTACGGGTCACAATCCACTCGTCCGTCGTGTCCACCATGCGTGCGAGCTCGTGATTGGTGAGAATTTTAGCCGGCGAGTGTGCGCCGGTGCCGAGGATGCCAATGGCGGGAGATGACATGATTATAGCGAAGGCGTAAGGTCGGGAGTGCAGCGTGGCGGGTGCGGACGGACTAAAGCCCCGAAGGGCTCAAAGTCTCAAGGCCGAATGCCGCCCGCGGAGCAAAGGGTTCATCGGCATCAGGCCGGTGGGGCGGCGAGGGCGTTGGCGCGGGCGATGTCGGCCTCGATGTGGCGCAGCATGTCGGCGCGCACAATTTCGCCGGCCGAGCGGAGGGCAGCACAGATGGCGTGCCGGTTGCTCGAGCCGTGGGCCTTGAGGACGTTTCCGCGGAGACCGAGGAGCGGCGCCCCGCTGTAGCGGTCGGGATTGATGCGGCGCTTGAGGGCATCGAAGGCACCGAGGGACAGCACCGAGCCGGCAAAGCGCAGGGGATTGGCCTTGAGCTCGCGTTTCAGCGTGCCCTTGAAAAAATGTGCGAGAGATTCCCAGCTTTTGAGCAGGAGGTTGCCCGTGAAGCCATCGCAC
>JBAXLL010000223.1:0-3721 GCA_037134835.1 Verrucomicrobiota bacterium | reverse complement strand
ATTGAACCCATAGCTGAGGGCACCTCCGGCGATCCAGCCGTTCGAGGTGGCCGTGCCGTTGTTGGCCCAAACGACGCTGAAATTCGTGCTGGAAAAATCAATGGCCTGCGTGGCGACAAGCTGGACGTATTCGAACGGTGAGTCGTTGCTAGCGGGATTGCCAAGGTAGCCCGAGATCAGAATCTGTGCGGAGAGCGGAATGGCGCCGGCGAAGGCGGTTGCGACCGTGAGCACGAGAAGACGACGAAATGGCATGGAGGGCGATTGGTTCGCCGCGCATCATGGGCCAGATCTGTGGCAGGCCCGTGTCGTCCAAGTGACGTTTGTGCAAATCCGCCGGCCATGCTTGAAACAAAAAGCCCGCCCTACCAAGGCAACGTCTAGGAAGCCAGACGCGGCGCAGGGACACCAGTACACCAGTCCGACTCAATGGCTGAGAGCAGAAACCACGCTCAATCCCCCAAGGATGAGCAGGACGGAGGCCACGAGAAAAAGCACGAAGAGGAAGGCGCGCAGCAGGGACGACAGAATTATTCGCCAGACACAATGAGTCGCTGATGTGCCATTTTGATGATGGCGCGGTGACATTACTGCGAATTCAACGCCAAGCTGGCAGACTCGGCTTGACCGGCACATCCCCGCCGCCGGGCAAAAATGTAACATTCCCGCTGTTGCGTACCGGCGTCAAAATCGTAACCCAGACGTAACAATCCCCATAGATTAGATCGCAGCTTTCCCCACCACGCTCATGAAGACCACCCCCAGCACCAAGCCGGCGCATTCCGCCGTCGGCATCCGCAAATTGTCCGCCAAACTCGCCGCCGCGAAGAAGCGAGCGCAGTCGGCCAAGTCCGATCTCAAGCAGGCCCGCAAAGCTTACAAGCACGCCAAGAAATCCGCGAAGGAACCACGCAAGGAGGTCAAAGCCTTGAAAAAGCAACTGGCTGCGGCCAAAGCCGAGAAAGTGCGGGCCGCCGCCGCAGCCAAGCGCGCGAAACCCTCGCCGCGAAAAAAATCCGTCCCGGTGGCCAAGCCCCTGCCCGTGGTGCTGACGGTTTCTGTACCAACCGCCCCGCCGGTGGCGAGCGCGCCCGCCACCGGCCAGCCGCCGCCTGCGGTGTGAGCCGATTCACACCGCTTCGTCGCCTAGACACGTTTCCACGAGGCGCGCGGTCTTGATCCAAGCGTGGTCGGGCGGGACCGTGCGCTTGAAACCAGCCACGTTCTCGAGCGGCACCGGCACGCACTCCGTGCCTTTCACCGCGACCATGATGTTGTAGTGGCCCTGTGCCAGCAGCTCGCCGGCCTTGGTGCCAAGGCGCGTACAGAGCAGGCGGTCGAAAGCCGTCGGCGGGCCGCCACGCTGCACATGACCGAGCGACGTGACCCGCGCCTCGACCCCGGTGAGCTGCTGGATATGCCGTGCGAGCCGGCTGGCGACCGATTCATGCACTAGATGCACGGCATCAGGCGCGTGCGGCGCAACGACCGCGGGTGCGGTGTCGGGGTCGGTTTTTTTCTTTTTTTTGCCGTGTCGCGCGCGGCGTTCGGCCTCGGCGCGGGAGACGATCCCCTCGGCCACGGCGATGATAGAAAACCGTTTCCCGCTGCGGCGGCGTTGCGTGAGCGTGCGGACAACGGTATCAAGGTCATAGGGGATTTCCGGAATCAAAATAACGTCGGCTCCACCGGCGATGCCAGCGCCGAGGCACAGCCAGCCCGCGTCGTGGCCCATGATCTCGCACACGATGATGCGGTGGTGGCTCGTCGCCGTGGTATGCAGGCGGTCGATCGCCTCGGTGGCGATGGACATGGCGGAATCGAAGCCGAACGTGATGTCGGTCTCGGCCACATCGTTGTCAATGGTCTTGGGCAGCGTGAGGACGTTGAGGCCGCCACGCGCGTGGAGGCGGAGTGCATTTTTCTGCGTGCCGTTGCCACCTAGGCACACGAGGCAGTCGAGCTTGAGCCGGTGGTAATTTCTCACTGCGACGGCGGTCTGATCCACAACACGATGGCCGACGGTCATCTTGTGCGGCTTGTCGCGGCTGCTGCCGAGAAACGTACCGCCTTGGGTGAGGATGCCGCTGACGAGACTGTTGCTTAGCTCCACCGTGCGGTTCTCGACGAGGCCGCGAAAGCCATCGCGAATGCCGAGCACACGGATGCCATGGTGCATCGCGGCCTTGGCCACACCGCGAATGACCGCGTTGAGGCCAGGGCAGTCGCCGCCCGCAGTGAGGATGCCGATCGTGCCGCCAGTTGGTTTGGGCATGAGGCACAAGTTGACGGGAGGGACACGGCTTGCCGAGCCTGACTTTGTGAAAAATCGTGCTAGCGGCATTTGATCAGGATTTTCCCAATCGTAACCTCTCTGTCACCAGACTGCCGTGCGATGCTGAAACAATAGCTCGTGGCAGCGCTCCGCGCGGTCACATCCACGTGAAACTCGCCTTTGTCACCGAAACCTTTCCGCCGGAAATCAACGGCGTGGCGATGACTTTCGGCACGATCACCCGCGAGCTGGGCCGCCGGGGCCATGCGGTCACGGTCTATCGCCCACAGCGCTCCGATCTGCCCGGTGACGCGTCGCATCCGGAGTTTCGCGAGATCGCGCTGCCCGGCCTGCCCATTCCCGGCTATCCTCTGCTGCGCCTCGGCCTGCCCGCAGCAGGCAGGTTGAAACGGGTCTGGCGTGCCGAGCGGCCCGATCTCGTTCATGTCGCCACGGAGGGGCCGTTGGGCGCGTCGGCCATCACTGCGGCACGGGCTCTCGGCGTGCCGGTGACGTCGAGTTTCCACACCAACTTTCACGCCTACGCCGGCCACTATGGCTGCGCGCCATTGCGCCGTCTGGCGCTCGCGTGGCTGCGCCGTGTGCACAACCGCGCCCGCCTCACGTTCGTACCCACGCGCGAGCTCTGCACCGAGCTCGCCGCACTGGGTTTTCGCCATGTCACGCTCCTCTCGCGCGGTGTGGACACGCGGCAGTTTTCTCCTGCGCGGCGCTCGGCCAAGCTCCGGATTGCGTTGGGCATTGGGCCGGACACCCCAATCGTGCTTCATGTCGGTCGCATGGCCGCCGAGAAAAATTATCCGTTGCTGCTGCGCGCTTTCGCCGCAATGCGCTCCGCCAACTCCCGCTGCCGCTTTGTCCTGGTGGGGGACGGTCCGCTGCGCACCTCGCTCCGCCGTACGCTGCCCGGCGCGATTTTTACAGGCTTTGTATCGCGCGACGAACTCGCGCTGCACTACGCCTCGGCCGACCTCTACGTCCACGCGAGTCTTACCGAAACGTTTGGCAACGTGCTGACTGAGGCGATGGCCAGCGGACTCGCCACCGCCTCATTCGACTACGCGGCGGCGCGGCAATTCGTCCGCGACGGTGTAAACGGGCTCACCGTCCCGTGCGCGCAGCCCGAGGCGCTCATCGCCGCCGCCGCAAGGCTCGTCGCCGAACCCGGCTTGCGCGCCCGACTCGGACCCGCGGCCCGTGCGACGGTCGAGCCGCAATCATGGGAAAACGTCATCGCCGGCTTCGAGGCCGACCTCCACGCCGTCGCCAGCGGAGGAGAACCGGCACCCTTCGGCATCCCATCGGCCACATCCCCCTCGGGCAATCGCGCTCCCTTCACCGATGGCCTTGCTACGGCGATTGAACCGTCCCGGTTGAAAATTGAAAGTCCGCCGCCGATGACGGATGGCATCGCCCCCATCGCAC
>JBAXLL010000222.1:0-3737 GCA_037134835.1 Verrucomicrobiota bacterium | reverse complement strand
TCGCCGGCCTTTTGCCTGCGCGCGCTGCTGACAGCGCCGACCCCGAAATCCAAGCGCTGCGCGACTCGGTCCGCGCGCTCGAAAAAAAGCTCCTCGTGCTCGAACGCCACCAAGAAATCTCCGACGACAAGGTCTCCCTCACCGACAAGGGCTTCACGCTCTCCTCGGCCGACGGTGCCAACGTCCTCCGCCTGCGCGGCCTCGTGCAGGCAGATGCGCGCTATTTCGCCAGCCAAGACCCGGCCCTCACCAACAACGAGGCTTTCCTCCTGCGCCGCGCGCGGCTGATTTTTGAGGGGACCCTCAACCAAAACACCAGCTTCCTGCTGGTGCCCGATTTCGCGCTCAACTCCACCACCACGCTCCAGATCGTGGATGCCTATTTCAATTACACGGTCACGCCCGCGTTCCAGCTTCGGGCCGGGCGCTTCCGCGAGCCGGTGGGTCTGGAGGCGTTGCAGTCGGACTCGACGGCGTTCTTTGTCGAGCGCTCGCTCGTCAGCTCGCTCCTGCCCAAGCGCGACATCGGTTTCCAGCTCGGCGGCGACGGTCTCAACGGCACGCTCAGCTATGCGGTCGGGGTCTTCGACGGCGTGGCCGACGGTTCGGATAACAACAGCAATACCGAGACGGACAACGACAAGGATGCCGCCGCGCGCGTCTTTGCCCAGCCGTTCAAAAACGACCCCGCCTCCCCCCTGCGTGGCCTTGGCTTCGGGATCGGTGCGAGCTACGGCCGCGAGAAACCCGTGCCCGCCAATCTCACCAGCGGCTACAAGACCGACGGCCAGCAGACGTTCTTCAGCTATCGCGCGCAAAGCACGGCCGCCGCGAGCAAGTCCAACTTCAGCACCGTGGCCGACGGCCACACCTGGCGTGTTTCGCCCCAAGCCTATTATTACAACGGCCCCTTCGGCCTCCTTGGCGAGTACGCGATCTCCGTTGTCAATGTGAGGCCAAACTTTCCCGCCAGCCTGGCGGGCAGCCCAAAGGTGGAGCTCAAGAACACCGCGTGGCAGCTCGCCGCCAGCTACGTCCTTACCGGCGAGGACGCCAGCTACTCCGGGGTTGTTCCCGCGACCAATTTTAGCTGGTCGGATAGCACCTGGGGTGCGTTTGAGGCCGTTGCCCGCTATGAATTGCTCGACCTGGACGACGCGGCCTTCGTGTCACCTGGCGCAGGCTATTCCTCGCTCGCGGATAAGAATAACAACGCCACCAAGGCCGGCGCTCTCGGCTTCGGCCTCAACTGGTATCTCAGCAAGACCGTCCGCTTCTCGTTGGATTACTTCCACACCGCTTTCGGCCTCACCGCCGGCGCCGTGCCGACCACGCGCGCATTGCTCAAGCACGACGAGAACGCCCTGATCACCCGCTTCCAAATCGCGTTTTGAAAACCACCTGGCCAGACCAACCCTAATTCTTTCTCCGCCATGAAACTCTTCCGTCTGCTCCTTTCCTTCCTTGCGCTCGCCGCCGCCGCGCGCGCCGCCGAAAAAGTCACGCTCCGCGTCGGCTATTTCCCCAACATCACGCACGCGCAGGGCATCATCGGCAGCCACACCACGCGCGAAAAACACGGCTGGTTCGAGGAACGCCTCGGGCCGGACGTGACCATCCAGTGGTTCGCGTTCAACGCCGGCCCCGGCGCGATGGAGGCGCTGCTCGCCGGCTCAATCGACCTCACCTACGTCGGCCCAAATCCCGCGCTCAATGCCTACATCCGTTCGCAGGGAGAGGAGATCCGCGTGCTCGCCGGCGCGGCCGAGGGCGGCGCGGCGCTCGTCGTGCAGGGCGACGGGCCGCTGAAAGCCCCCGCCGACTTCAAAGGCAAACGGCTCGCCACGCCGCAGCTCGGCAACACGCAGGATGTTGCCGCCCGCGCGTGGCTCGCCAAGCAGGGCTTCAAGATCACGCAGACCGGCGGCGACGTGGCCGTCTTGCCGACGGCCAACGCCGATCAGCTCCCGCTTTTCCAGACAAAGCGGCTCGATGCGGTCTGGACGGTCGAGCCGTGGGTCTCGCGCCTGGAGCTGGAGGCCGGCGGAAAGGTGTACCTTGAGCAGACAGACGCCATCACGACCGTCCTGGTCAGCAGTGTGAAGCTCCTGAAAACGCGCGCCGAGCTCGTGAAAAAGTTCGCCGCCGCGCACGTTGAGCTGACCACATGGCTCAACGCCCACGGCGACGAGGCCCGCGAGCTCGTCCGCGCCGGCCTCACCGCCGAGACGAAACGCGAGATGTCCAAGGCTATCGTCGCCAGCGCGTGGCCGCGCCTCAGGTTCACCGACAAAGCCGACTCCGCCGCGTTTACGAAACTTGTTGCCGAGGCGCAGAGTGTTGGCTTCCTCCGCGATGCCATACCCCTCGACCGCCTCTTCTCCGGCAAACCCTGAATGACACTCACGCAAGAGCTCGCCCCCGTGCCCAGCGCCAAGCTGGTCGTGGACCAGGTTTCCAAAAGCTTCCACCCGGAAGGGCGCGACCGCGTCCACGCGCTGGACAACGCAACCCTGCGCGTGGACGACGGCGAGTTCGTCTGCCTCGTCGGCCCGAGCGGTTGCGGCAAGTCCACCCTGCTCAATCTCATCGCCGGACTGGAAGCCCCCGACAGCGGCGCCATCTCATCGGACGGCGTGCCGATCCACGCGCCCGGTCGCGACCGCATGATGATGTTTCAGGAGTCCGCGCTGTTCCCGTGGCTCGACGTGCTGGGCAACGTGATGTTCAGCCTCCGGCTCAAGCCCGGCCTCTCCGACGACGAGCGCCGCGACGTCGCGCACTATTACCTGAAGCTCGTCGGGCTGGAAAATTTTGAGCGCGCCAGCATCCACGAGCTGTCCGGCGGCATGAAGCAGCGCGTCGCGCTCGCCCGCTCGCTCGCGCCCAACCCGCGCGTGCTGCTGATGGACGAGCCGTTTGCCGCGCTCGACGCGCTCACGCGCGAGCAGCTTTACGGCGATCTCCAGCGCATCTGGGCCGAGCGCAAGAAGACTATCGTGTTCGTCACGCACAATGTCCGCGAGGCGTGCTGCCTGGGTGACCGCGTCATCCTGTTTTCCCCGCATCCCGGCCGCATCCGCGACGAGTTCAAGATCACGCTGCCGCGGCCGCGTGACATCAACAGCGTGCAGCTCGCTGAGCACGCCACCCGCATCATGCGCTCGCTCAAGGGCCACCTTGCGGCCCCCGGCACCGAGACCTCCGAAGAATGAAACGCACCCTCACCGCCGTTGGCTTTTTCGTGTTGCTCGTCGCCGCATGGCACTTCGGGCGCGACTACATGGTGGGCACCCACCGCTGGTCGCCCGTCCTCGTGCCCTCGCCCGAGAGCGTCGTCCGTTACCTCTGGGAGAACAGTTTTGCCTCGGAAATCTCGACGCCCGCAGGTGTGCTGGAATCAAACCCGAATCGCTGGCTGCTCTTCATTGCCGCGTGGGTCACGCTGAAGCGCCTGTTCGCCGGCTACCTCATCGGCCTCGTGGCCGGCGTGCCGCTCGGGTTCCTCACCGCGCGCGTGCAGGCGGCACGCGACACGCTCGGCGTCCTCGCGCTCGGGCTGCAAGGGCTGCCGAGCGTGTGCTGGGTGCCGCTCGCGATGCTGTGGTTCGGCGTGAGCGAGGACGCGATGCTCTTCGTCGTCGTGATGGGCACGCTCTGGTCCGTCGTGCTCGCGACCGAGACGGGCGTCCGCAACGTCAATCCGCTTTACGTCCGCGCCGCGCAGACGATGGGCT
>JBAXLL010000221.1:0-3772 GCA_037134835.1 Verrucomicrobiota bacterium | reverse complement strand
AGGTGGTGCAGCCGTAGCCCACGGTGTTGAAGCGCAGCTTGTTCAGGTAGGGCGTGAGGCCGGTCTTCCTGAGGTAGTCGGTCACGACGCGGGAGCCGGGCGCGAGTGAGGCTTTTACGGCCGGATTCACTTTCAGGCCCTTTTCCACGGCCTTCTTCGCGAGCAGACCGGCGGCCAGCATCACGGAGGGATTGGAAGTGTTGGTGCAGCTGGTGATGGCGGCGATGACGACAGAGCCGCTGGCAAGCTTCGCCTTCTTCTTTGCGGTGGTCTCGACTTTCACCGTTTTCGCAAAGTTGGCGCGCGTTTTGCCGAAACCGTTTTCGGTGACGGGCCGCTGGTAGGCGGCGAAAAACTCCCGCTGCAAATTCGGCAGCTCGATGCGATCCTGCGGCCGCTTTGGGCCGGCCACGCTCGGCACGACGGTCGCAAGGTCGAGCGCGAGGTCCTGCGAGTAGTCAATCGCCCCCTGGGCCGGTATGCCCCAGAGTCCCTGCGCCTGATAATAAGCCTCGTAGAGCGCGACCTGCCGCTCATCGCGCCCCGTGGCGCGAAGATAATTCGAGCACTCGGCATCAATCGGGAAAAAACCCATGGTCGCGCCATATTCCGGCGCCATGTTGGCGATGGTGGCGCGGTCCACGACCGGCAGTGCCGCCGCGCCCGGACCGTAGAACTCGACGAATTTGCCGACGACCTTGGCCTTGCGGAGCTGTTGGGTGAGGGTAAGCGCTAGGTCGGTCGCCGTTACGCCTTCGCGCAACGCTCCCGTGAGATGCACGCCGACGACGTCAGGCGTGAGAAAATAAACCGGCTGGCCGAGCATGCCCGCCTCGGCCTCAATGCCGCCCACGCCCCACCCCACGATGCCGAGACCGTTGATCATGGTCGTGTGCGAGTCGGTGCCGACCAGCGTATCGGGATAGCAGATTTTGCCCGCGTTGAGCACGCCCTTCGCCAGGTATTCGAGGTTAACCTGATGGACGATGCCGATGCCCGGCGGGACGACCTTGAACGTGTCGAACGCCTGCATGCCCCACTTCAGAAACTGGTAGCGCTCGCGATTGCGCGTGAACTCCAGCTCAAGGTTCTTGGCCAGCGCCTCGGCATTGCCCGCAAAATCCACCTGCACCGAGTGATCCACGACCAGGTCAACAGGCACCAGCGGCTCGATGATCTTCGGGTTTTTGCCCATGCGGGCGACGGCCGCCCGCATCGCCGCGAGATCCACCAGCAGCGGCACCCCCGTGAAATCCTGGAGCACGATGCGCGCGACCACGAAGGGAATCTCCTCGGTGCGCGGCGCCTTGGCGCTCCAGCCGGCGAGGTCGCGGATCGCGCCCTCGGCCACCCGCTTGCCGTCGCAGTTGCGCAGCAAGGACTCAAGTACGAGCCGGATCGAAACCGGCAAGCGCGAAACCTTTAAGCCGGCCGCCTCCAGGGCGGGCAGCGAGTAGAACTGGTGCGACGTGCCGTTGGCGGAAAACGTCTGGAGCGTGTTGAAGGGATTCGGAAGCGAACTCATGGAAGGAAGGTGGCTAAAATTGGGAGGCAGGTAGCCCACATTGCACGATGCGGAAACGCGGGCCCAGACGCCCACGGCTCCGGCCCGGCATTTACTTCGCCAGCGCGGTTTTTACGGCGGCGAAGTTGGGCAGGTCTTTGGGCGTCGCGGTTTGCTCGGCGTATTTCACGACCCCATCCTGGCCGATGACGAAGGCCGCGCGCGCGCTCGTGTCGCCAACCCCGGCGAGCATAGGAAAGAGGACATCATAGGCCTTGGTCACCGTTTTGTTGAGATCGCTCACCAACGTGATGCCAATCTTGTTGGCCATGGCCCAGGCCTCTTGCGCGAACGGGCTGTCCACGCTGATGCCGATGACGCTCGCGCCCAGACGGGTATACTCGTTCAAATTGGCGGTCGTCTCGCAAAGTTCGGTGGTGCAGACACCGGTGAAAGCCAGCGGGAAAAACAGCAACACCGTCTGCGTCTTGCCGAAGTTGTCGCTGAGCTTGATATCCTTGAGACCGTCGGCGGTCTTGGTCTTGAGGGTGAAATCGGGGGCTTTGGAACCGGTGGCAATGGGCATGGGAACGTGGGAGGAGGGTGAAGGTTGACCGACGATGTCGGCCAGAAGGAACTAGGAAAGAGGCGGAGGCCGCGCGTGCAATCGTTTTTCGGCCTGCCCGCGCCCTTTCTCAGTAATGAATGAGTTTGAACGCCGGAATCAGCGCACCGGGACGTCACACTCCACCCAAAACCGCCAAACGCACCCACGACCCTTTCTCCCCCTGCTTTACGCCGGCTTAACCATTCTCCGGTCTCCCCACACCCCTCGTTAACAATCGGGACGTCTCACAGGTTGAACCCAATCCAACCATGAAGACCCTCCGCCTCCTCCCTCTGCTGCTCCTGCTGGCCGCTCCCCTGTTCGGCCAATCAACCATCCAGTTCAACGGAGTCGTTGTTTCCGGCGGCAAAGTCCGGGTCAGCCTGCTCGATCAGGACACGGGCCACGCGGGTTGGGTCACGATCGGCGCCCGGTTCGGCGACTACATCGTGACCGCCTACTTACCTGCGCCTCCTCCGACTGCTGGCGTTACCGGCCAGAAGGATTGCATCGTGCTGACCCGGGAAAGTGACGGCCAAGTTCAGCCACCCATTGGTCTGAATGAGGTCTCCCTGCCCTAAACGGCTCCCGCCAACACCCCAGTTAGCCGAACCGGCCCTCACCGAACGCCTCCCTACTGCTGCGCATAGTTGGCGTAGGATTACTACGCACCGCCCAAGGCCACGATCCGGGCAAACTCTGTCGCCGTTAGCGGCATGACCGAGAGCCGGCCTTGACGCACGAGCATGATGTTCGCGAGAGTCGGTTCCGCCTTGATCTGCGTCAGTGTGACCGGCGCGGACAGCGCACGGACCGCCTTGAGCTCGACGGCCACCCAGCCAGGCTCGTCGGCCGTGGCATCGGGAAACGCCGCCTTGGTGACCTCCGTGACGCCCACCACCGCCTTCGTCGTCACGCTTTCATAAAATAGCACCGTGTCACCTGGTCGCATGGCGTTAAGGTGCAGGCGCGCCGCAAAATTGCGGACCCCCGTCCAGGCCGTGCGCCCGTCGCGCACCAAGTCGGACCAAGCATAGGCGTCCGGCTCAGATTTCACGAGCCAGTGGGCGGGAGCGCGGGCGGCGTTTTTTTTGGCGGGCATGGTTTGGGACCGAGACAAGCCAGCGTGAATGCGCCGGACCGCACGGTGCAAGCCAGATGGCGCAGATGCACCCGCAGCGCGGCGTTGCATTTCTGCCAGCGGCCGTTCACCCGGATAAAGACGATGTTTGGTTATCAATACCAGACTCGCGTATCACATCATCGCTGCACTGACCCTCCATCGTAGCGCGGGCAACCTGCCCACGTCTTCCGCCAGCATCATCCGCGTGCCTCGTCCACGCCAACCATCCTCCGCGCTCATCGCACTTCAACTCCGGCTCCTGACTCCTCCCATCCTGACTCCTGGCTCCATCACTCCCCCTCCGCGCTCTTCGCGTCCTCCGCGTTGAAATGTTGGTCGCCTTTTCAAAAGCATGGGCCGCGTTTCGGCTGTGAGCCGCGAGGGTGATGGCGCGTTGCGACGTACCCGGCCCGATGCGCCCACCTGTCAGTGCAATAGGCGAGTCTCAATAAGCAGACCCACTGCTTACTGTCATCCGCTTGAGCAACTGCTATGACAACGCCCCGATGGAATCGTTTTGGAGTACCCTCAAAACGGA
>JBAXLL010000220.1:0-3775 GCA_037134835.1 Verrucomicrobiota bacterium | reverse complement strand
GGCGGGGGGCGTCGGATCGGCCATGGAAAATTAAACCGCAGGGGCGGTGCGCGCCTCAGACCGAGCCGTAGAGCAGGCGGCGGTCAATGGCCTGGCAGCCGACGATGGCGGCCGCGCCGAAGACATCGTGCGCACTCGCGCCGCGGCTGATCTCGGCGGCTGGCTTGGTGAGCCCGGTGATAATCTGGCCGAAGGTGTTGGCGCCGGCGAGCTGCTGCACGAGCTTGTAGGCGATGTTGGCGCTGTTGAGGTCGGGAAAGACGAGGACGTTGGCGTGGCCGGCGACCGCGCTGGCGATGCCCTTGGCGGAGGCGACCACATGGTCAAGCGCGGCGTCGGCCTGCAGCTCGCCGTCAATCTCGAGCGGGAGCAGCGCGGCCTTCGCCTTGGCCCGGGCCAGATCGGTGGCGGTGCGGACTTTCACGAGCAGCGGATGGTCGGATGTGCTTTTCGAAGCGTAGCTGAGCATCGCCACCCGCGGTGTTTCTCCGGTGAGGTGGCCCGCGATCAGCGCGGTGGAGAGCGCGATGTCGCAGAGCTGGTCCATCGTCGGCTCGGGGATGACGCCGCAGTCGGCAAAAAACAGCGTCCCGTCGCTCCCGACCTTTTTTTCGTCGAAATCAACCACCATGAGCGAGGACGCGGTGCGAACGTTTTCGAGCCGTGGCACGATCTGGAACAGCGGCCGCAGCCCGCTCGCGGCGGTCATGGTCGCGCCTGACACCAAGGCGTCGGCCTGACCGGTGGCGAGCATCATGGTGGCAAAATAGTTCGTGTCACGCATGGCCTCACGCGCCTCCGTTAGCTTGAGGCCCTTGCCCCGTCGCATCTGCTCCAGCGTGTTGGCGAAGCCCTCGAGTTCCTCGCTTTGTTCCGGCTCAATGATGCGGATGCCGTCGAGCTTGAGATCAAGCTTGGCGGCGGCCGCCTTGATAGCGGCGCGGTTGCCGAGCAAGAACGGCACTCCTAGCTTGCGCGTGACCCACTGGCGGGCGGCCTGCAGGATGCGCGGGTCGCCACCCTCCGAGAAGACGACGCGTTTCGGGTGGCGTTGGAGCTTGGCGACGAGTTTGGGAATGAGGGACATAGGACGGATAATGGGAGCGTGCGGTTCCGTTGAGCAGCGTCAATGCCAGTCGCGTGGGATGACGGGCAAATCCAAGGTGACGCCAGCCCATGAGGGGCGGGCCGTGCTCAGCCGATTACTGGCGTATCGGCGGCGGCCAGCTGGGTATTGACCAACCCGCGGGGGATGCTCAATACGGCGAAACTTTGGCCTGCGTTTAGTGCGGGACGAGGGCGGCGGCTTGGCGGGCGAGAATCTCGGTGAGGCGTTCTCTTTCCATTTCGGCGGTGCGCTCGGCCGTGCGTGCGGACACGACAGATTTTTCCAGCGCGAAGGTCTCGGCATTCAGCCGGTCCTTGGTGGCGCGAAGGGTGGCAAGTTCCTGTTGCAGGCGGGCGGTATCGGCGGCAAGCGCGGGCGTTTTGGCTTCGGCCGCAGACTGATCGGCGGCGAGACGGGCGGTGTCGGCATCCCACTTGGCACGGCGGTCATCTTCCTTTTTCTGTTCGTCAGCGCGCTGGGCGGCGAGGCGTTGGACGGCGTCGGCCTGCGCTTGAAGTTCGAGGGTGTGCTTCACGTCAGCCGCCTTTTGCCGGGCGAGGGCATCAGCGGCACGGGTAGTTTCCATCGCGGCGCGGTTGGATGCGGCATGCTGATAATAGATGCCACCGAACAGAAGGACGAGGAGGGCGGGGATGGTGACGTAGAAACGATTCATCGGAAGCGGAAATTGGGTATGGGCCGAGGCGGGTCGTGAGACGGAAGGAGGAGGGGTTGAAGAGAGAAAATGAACCGGGGAAATAATCCATCAGGGGGTTGGGTTGCGGCTGGGCGCGTTGGCACGGGCCGACTCGGCGGCGATTTTTTCTAGGAGGGCGGTGAGGGACTTGAGGTTTGCGTCGGTTTTGACGGCGAGGTCGCGAAGAAAGGCCTGTTCGGAGAGGTCGTCCAATTTCTCAGACTCCAGCTCGGCGAGAGATTTTTTTTCGATGGCGATCTCCTGCTGGAGGCGCTCGACCTGGCGGGTCAGATCGGTCGAGCGCTGGCGGGTGGCGGCAAGGGTATCGAGCGCGGCTTGCCGTGATTCCTGGGCGGCGCGGTCACGGGCGGCCTTGGCCGCGCGGGTTTGTTTTTGCTTCTCCTGTTCGGCGAGCGCGGCGGCGAGGGCCTGTTCCTGGGCGATACGCTCGGTTTGGAGCTTGGCGGCGTGGGCGGTGTCAAGCCTCGCCTGCCGGTCGGCGGCTTCACGCCGCAAGGCGGCGGAGGTGTGCCATTCATAGCCGGTGAAGGCGGCGAGCGAGAGGAGCGGGACGATCAGGTAGATTTTCATGGGATTTCAATCCTTGGCCGACGGGATGGAATTCCAAAATTCCTGCAGGCGCCAACCAAGGGAACGAAGCGCCGGATTGTTTGGGTTCATCTCATGGCTTGGGTTTCATGAGTGCGAGCGCGCGACGGAGGCGGGCGAGATCGTCGGCCTCTGCGGCATTGGGTGAGAGCTGCGCCGCCTGGTCGAGGGCGTGGATGGCGTTGTCGGGGGCGTTGAGTTCATAGTTCACTGTGGCGAGAAAGAGAAGCGCCGATACGGGTCGGTCGAGCCCGCCGCGCGCTAGCGCGGATTGGGCGTGGGTTCGGGCGGCTTCGAGTTGGTGCTCGGCATAGCAGAGCTGCGCGAGGGCGTAGGCGAGGGGTCCGTCGGACGGTAAGCGGACGGCGGTTTTTTCCAGGGTGGCAAGGACGCGGGCGGACTGGTGCGCCTGCTGGCCGGCATGGACGAACAGCTCCCAGCTGCGGCGGTCGGGAGCGATAGCGCCGTCGGCGAGGTCGGGTTCGAGGAGCGCAAGGGCACGGTCGAACTGGCCGAGATTGTAGTGGAGGCCGGCGAGGTTGAACGTGTCGGCGCTCGTGGTGAGAAAGCCCTGCGTCTGAGCGCGTTCTAGGGCGAGGAGGGCGCGGAGCTCGGCGTGACGGACAGTATTACCGGCCCCGAGGCGCGGGTGCGCGGAGTCGGTGGCTTTGCCGGCAGCGGCGAGATTGAGGCAGGTAACGGTGAGCTGTTGCCAATAGGAGGCGTTGGAAGGGTGTTGCTGGACTAGGAGTTCGAGCACATCGGCAGCGCGGTCCAGATTGCCGAGCTGCTGGTGGCAGGCGAGGATGAGGACGTAGAATTGTTCGTTCGGGTGGACACCGAGCAGGAGACCTTGCTCGGCCTCGGCGAGGGCTGCGGAATAATTTTTCGCCTGGTCGCCGGCCCCGGGCGGCGTAGTCTGCGCGAGATTGAAAAGGACGCTGGCGGAAAAGAGCCGGGCTTCTGTCGTGGGCGCAGGCGTTGCGGTGAGCCAGCGGCGGATGAGGTCGGCGGCGCGGGCCAGCCGGGTGCGCTGCAGGTCGGGAGATTTTTCTTCGGCGGCGAGCTGGGCGGCGACCTGCGCCATGAGATAGACGAGGTCGAGCTTCGGGCGGGCATCGAGGAAAGGATGCGCGTCGGCGAGTCTTAGCGAGGTTTCGAGGGGCGGGAGCGCGTCGGCGTAACGGCTCTGCGCGAGGTGGATTTGCGCCTGCACCTGCGACAGGACAAAGGTGTCGTAGCTGTCGGCGGGGTTGGCCGTGAGGAGCGGGGCGAGGAGGCCAAGGGCGGCGGGATAATTTTTGGCGTTGACGAACTCGCGGAGCGGGCCGAGCTGGGCGGCGGTCTTTTCAGAAATGACC
>JBAXLL010000219.1:0-3775 GCA_037134835.1 Verrucomicrobiota bacterium | reverse complement strand
CCGGGGCCGGGGACTGCCGACGGCGGTGCCAGTGTCTGCGCCCGTCAAACAACCGCTCTCCTCCGCGACCGTGGTCGCGGAGGGCTTGCCGTTGAACAGTGGCTCACTGGTGGCGAACGGCGCCCGGAGCTTTGGGCCCAACACGACTGGGTCGCTGCCGGGTACGGTCCCAACCTCGACCAGCACCAGCAGCACCCAGCAGCGGGGCGGCCGGCAGGGTGGCGGGTGAAGGGTGCCAGCGGAGGAGGCAGCGGCGAGAAGCCAGAGGTCCCTTCGACAGGCTCAGGGCAGGCAGAGGCCAGAAGCTAGAATCCCGGAGTCAGTAGCCAGGAGTCAGTAGCGTCTTCGCAGGGGCTTTGGCGCGGCGAGAGAACGAGTAGTTGTAAGAGAACGAGAACGATTTCGTTACCGATACTCCTCGCCGGTCGCCGCGTTGAGGATCTTGAAGTTTTCAACGTGGTAGGCGGTGTCGGCCCGGAAGGCGAGTTTCACGCCGAAGAGCTTTTCCATCCGCACGAGTAGGTCGGCGTCCTCGCTGCGGAGGCGTTCGAGGATGCTCGGGTGGACGAGAACGCGCAGGGAATATTCCTTGCCATCGTTGCGCGTGGTGAGGCGGCGGACGACGGAGGAGAGCTTGCGCTGGAGCTCGACGGACATGGTGGTCGCGCTCTTCACGATGCCGCGGCCCCGGCAGTAGGGGCAGTCCGTGTAGAGATTGCTGGAGAGCGACTCGGCGTGGCGCTGGCGCGTCATCTGCATAATGCCGAGCGCGGAGATAGGCAGGATGTGGGTCTTGGCCTTGTCATCGGCCATGAGCTCGACCATCTTTTCATAGACGGCGTTGCGATGGCGGCGCTCTTTCATGTCAATGAAGTCCATGATGATTAGACCCCCGAGGTTGCGGAGGCGGATCTGGCGGGCCATCTCGGCGGCGGCCTCGAGGTTGACGGCGTAGAGGGTGTTTTTCTCCTCACCGGCGCGCTGGCGATGGGAGCCGGTGCTGACGTCGATGGCGATCAGGGCCTCGGTCTCGTCGATGACGATCTCGCCGCCGCTAGGCAGGGAAACACGGCGCTGGGAGGTCTGCTCAATCTGCTTCTCGATATTGAAGCGCTCGAAGATCGGAATGCTGTCCTTGTAGAGGGCGATCTTGCCCTTGCTGCGCTGGGAAATCTGGCCGGCGTAGGCCTGGCAGCGGGCGTGGTCGGCGGCATTGTCAATGAGCACGCGGTCCACGTCCTCCGTGAGGAAGTCGCGGACGGTGCGCTCGACGATGTCGGGCTCCATGTACAGGGTGGTCGGGGCCTTTTCGGCCTGGAGCTTTTGCTGGATGCCGGCCCACGTCCTGAGCAGCAGGTGCAGGTCGCGCACGAAATAGCGCTCCTTCTTGCCCTCGCCGGCGGTGCGGACGATGACGCCCATGCCCTCAGGAATGGTGAGCTTGTTGACGAGTTGGCGGAGGCGGGTGCGCTCCTTGGGGTCCTCGATCTTACGGGAGATGCCGCACTGGTCGGAGAACGGCATCAGCACGAGGTAGCGGCCGGGCAGGGAGAGGTTGGTCGTGGTGCGTGGGCCTTTGGTGCCGATGGGACCTTTCGTCACCTGGATGACGATCTCGCTGCCGGGCGGGTAGAGGCGGGGGATGTCCTTGACGGTGGGTTCGACCCCACGCGGGGCGGCGTCCTTCCGCCGATTCACGCGCACGACCTCTACGGAGGAGTCGGCGGCGGCGGGTAGCATGTCCCAGTAGTGGAGAAACGCGTTCTTGGTGTAGCCGATGTCAACGAAGGCGGCTTTGAGGCCGGGGTCGAGGTTCTTGATGCGGCCCTTGAAGATGCCGCCGACCATGCGATCGTCGGACTCGCGCTCGATCTCGAACTTGGCGAGCGTGCCGTCAACGAGAAGGGCGACCCGCTTCTCCAACGGTTCGGCGTTAATGATAAGTTCGCGGAAGGTCGTTTTTTCCTTTTGGAAAACGGCGAGGATTTTTTGGAGCAACGGGCGCTGTTTGGCTCGTTCGAGGGCTCCGGCTTTCAGTGCAGCGGCGTCAATGGGTTCGGACGAGGCGTTAGGCGGCGGCTGGGCGAGTTCCTCATCGTGGTGGGTAAGGCCGTCGGGCGGGGTGCCTACGGGAGTTTGCGGGTCGTTCATGTTGGGTGTCTTTCTGGTTGGGGGACACGGGGCACCCCGGCCCGGCGGCTGGCGCGCAGGAAATCCCGGCAGGGCGGACGATATCGCGGAAAGAAAGCCCCGTAGTCATGGGAAATCCTTTCGGAAGCGATAGACGCTCTGGACCAGTCCTTGCAGCAGGCAGCAGCTGAGCACGAAGGAGCCTCCGTAGCTGATGAAGGGAAGCGGTATGCCCGTGATGGGCACGAGCCCGATGGTCATGGCGATGTTCACGAACACGTGCACGGCGAAGATCACCGTGACACCCAGCGCCAGCAGCGCGCCGAAGCGGTCGCGCGCGAGGCCCGCAATGCGGATGCCGTTGAACAGAACCAGACCAAACAGGCTGAGAACCAAGAGGCTTCCCAAAAAACCTAATTCCTCGGCGATGACCGAGAAGATGAAATCGTTATGCGCGACTTTGCGCGGCAGATACCCGAGTTGCGTCTGCGGTCCCTGCGTCCAGCCCTTGCCTGTGAGGCCGCCGCTGCCGACGGCGATGAGCGACTGGCTTTGGTTCCAGCCATCGCCCAAGGGGTTGACCAACTCGGGCCAGAGAAACGCCACCAGGCGGTTGCGCTGATAGTCGCGCAGCGGCACCCAAGAGCCCGACCAGTTCTTGTCTTCGTGTTTGAACGGGGCGAGCTGACCGGGCGGGACTTGCGCCACGACGAAATTTTTGTAGCGCACCGCATCCGCCCCGACGACCCCCGCCACGAGCAGCGCCGCGCCCAACGCCCACAGGAAGTAGCGGGTCGGCAGCCGGGAGACGTAGAGCATCGAAAAGATCATCGGGGGCAGAACAATGGCCGATTTCAGGTCGGGTTGCAGGAGGATAAGGAAGATCGGCATCCCCGCCGCAAGCGCCAATTTGCCCAGTGTGCGCCACGCATCGCGTGGAGTGGCTAGTTTGGCGCTCACCAGCAGGCTCGCGGTCAGCAGCAGCACACCGATCTTGGCTGTTTCCGATGGTTGATATTTCGACACTCCGAGGTCAAGCCAGCGCTGCGAGCCACCGGACGAGTGCCCTAATCCTGGAACGAGTACCAAGGCCAGCGGCACCACGGCGGCCAGATAGCACCAGTGGGCCAGGCCCAGCCAGATTCGGTAGTCCACCAAGGCCACCGCCAGGTAGAGCATCGCACCTACCGCCAGCCACTTAACCTGCCCTGGCCAGTTGTGCTGCGGTGCCGCCTTCTGCGCGCTGTAGATGAACGCCACTCCGATCAGCCCCAGTGCGGCGATGGCGAGCGGCGTCAGCCGATCCCACCGTCCGCGGGTAACGGGCTGGAACAGGTCGGCGAAGCGGGAGAGAAAATGTTGCACGGCCAAGCAACTGTGATCAAATCACCATGCTCCGTCCGCGCAACACGGGAAACGCGGAGCGACGAGCTTGTCTCAAGCCGGGAGAAACGCGGCGGCATGTTGCGGCCTTAAGGAATCCTCAGACGCTGGCCGGGGCGAAGCGTGCTCTCGGTTTTGAGCACGTCGCGGTTGACATTGTAGATTTCCTGCCAGCGGTTCTGGGTCCCGTAGTAGCTAAGGCTGATTTGGGAAAGCGACTCGCCTTCAGCTACAATGTGGCAGCGTACGGTGGCGGCGGGGG
>JBAXLL010000218.1:0-3823 GCA_037134835.1 Verrucomicrobiota bacterium | reverse complement strand
GGGGCTGGGTGGCGGTGGTCGGTCCCGCGAGCATGCTCTGGCTGCTCCTGCGGGTGACCGGCATTCCCCTGACCGAGCAACAGGCCATCCGCAGCAAGGGCGATGCCTACCGCCGATACCAACAGACCACGAGTGCCTTCGTGCCGTGGTTCGTGAAGAAGTAGCCGCCCTCCTGCCCATGCTCGACTCCCTTCTCGAAAAAAATTTTCTGCCCGACTGGCTCGTGCGCATCGGCATCCGCCGCTTGCTCGCGCAGCGTCTCCGGGAGGAGGCGATGCGCTACGATCGCACCGCCTACGTTGCCGACCTCAAAACACGCCCACTCGCCGAGCAGACCGCCGCCGCCAATGAGCAACACTATGAGGTCCCCACGCGATTCTACCAGCTCTGCCTTGGCCCGCGACTGAAATACTCCGGCTGCCTCTACCCGACTGGCCGGGAAACGCTCGCCGAGGCCGAGACGGCTATGCTCGCCCTCTATGCCGAACGCGCGCAACTCGCCGACGGCCAGCACATCCTCGAACTTGGCTGCGGCTGGGGGTCGCTCTGTCTTTATAACGCCGAGAAATTCCCGCGCGCCCGCATCACCGCCATCTCCAACTCCCGTACCCAGAAGGCGCACATTGACGCGGAAGCGAAGCGGCGCGGCCTCGCCAACCTTGAAATCATCACCTGTGACATCAATGGCTTCGACATCGCGCCCGCGCAGTTCGACCGCGTCGTTTCGGTCGAGATGTTTGAGCATCTCAAAAACTACCAGCGCCTCTTCGCCCACATCGCCCGTTGGTTGAAGCCCGGCGGTCTGCTCTTCGCGCACATTTTCACGCATTCGCACCTAGGCTACCATTTTGTCGCCCGCGACGCGTCC
This sequence comes from Verrucomicrobiota bacterium, assembly GCA_037134835.1. GTDB lineage: Bacteria > Verrucomicrobiota > Verrucomicrobiia > Opitutales > Opitutaceae > CAIYUN01. The sequence continues at coordinate 2,955 of JBAXLL010000218.1, read as the reverse complement.
GACTGGATGGCGAGGTATTTCTTCACTGGCGGCCAGATGCCGGCGCACGATTTGCTGGCCCAGTTTCAGGATGACCTCCGGCTGGTCTCAGACTGGAGGGTCAATGGCACGCACTATCAGCGGACCGCCGAGCATTGGCTCAGGAATATGGACGCCCACCGCATTGAAATTCTCCCACTCTTTGCCGAAACCTACGGACACGATCACGCGGCCAAATGGTGGGCCTATTGGCGAACCTTCTTTCTGGCCTGCGCCGAACTTTGGGGCTACCGCAATGGCGAGGAGTGGCTCGTGAGCCACTATCTTTTCACCAAACCGTGAAGAATGTTGCCTACGTGTCCGGCCAATCGCCAGACCGGCACAAGGCCTCATTGCATAGGTGAAAAATCTGTCGGCGTCAGGTACACGGACTGCGTCTTGGGGAGGAGCTGGTCCCTTTTTTCCGAATCCGCCTTGACGGCGATCCAGACCGGGTCGGCACGAAACGCATTCCATGCGGAGGTCGCCGCCTCACGGCTCGGGGCGGCGAGGAAGTAGATCAGCGTCTGGCCTGCACCCTGATTGGCGTCAAGCGGATGGAAGTAGGCGACATTCGTCATCCCATGCTGCACGAACAGCGCCTTGGTATGGTCACGGAAACGCGCGTCGAGCGCCGCGAGCTTGCCTTCGGGGACGGTGTAGGTGCGGAGCTCGAAGCTGCGTGTCGCCCCCCCCCTCGTCCGCGCGAGGGCGGGGGAGTAGTCCGTCGCCGCGAGAAACACCGATTCAGTTTTGGCCACAATGGGGCCGCTGGACTCGCTGGCGGCTTTCGCCGCTACCCATTCGGGGTCGGCGCGGAACGCCGCCCACGAGGCAGTGGCGGCTTCGCGGCTCGCATGTGCGAGCAGATACACCAGCTTCTCGCCGGCACCGTCCTTCTTATCCGTTGGCACCCAGTAGCCGACGTTCACGATGTCATGTTTTGCAAACAGCCGCACGGTATGATCGCGGAAGCGTGCGAGCACCTTGCCGAGATTGCCCGGTGTGGCAGTGTAGGTGCGAAGCTCATAGACGCGCATATCAGGCGCGGTCGCGGCCACGGGTCCGGGCGCGAGGGCGCAACCGGCGGACGTGATGAGCAGGACAAGGAGGGGCAGGGTGGTTTTCATCGGCAAGGTGGCGCGAGCATCTACTGCTTTTCGGCGCTAGTCAACGCGCCGCCGCCGGCCTGGCTTGGTTCGCCCGGCTAAAACCTTGATTGCACTACGGCGTTGCGCCCGCCACGTTCGACCTTGATGCAGCGCACCCTCTTTCTCGTCATTCTCCTCGCATCCGCCCTCGTCGGACGTGCGGCAGCGGAGGTTGACGCCTTGCTCAGGCAGGGTCTCGCTGCCGAGGTCAGGCTCGACCCCCGTGCGGCCGTCGTGTTCTTCCGTCAGGCCGACGCGGCCAAACCGGACGATCCTTTTATTCTCCAGAAAATTGCCCAACAGCTTTCCGACAGCACCTCGGCCGCCCCGATCCCGACCAAGGAGGAGCGCCGCCGTCTCGCCACCGAGGCGCTCACCTACGCCCAGCGTGCGGTTACCCTCGCGCCCAGGAGCTCGCTCAACGTCCTTTCGGTCGCCATCTGCTACGGCAAGATCGCGCTCGACGCCGGCACGCGCGCCAAGATCGAAAATTCGCGCCTCGTCAAACGGTACGTGGAGGAGGCGCTCGCGCTCGACCCGGCCTCCGACTGGGCGCACCATGTACTCGCGCGTTGGCATCTGGAGGTTGCCAGCCTCGGCTTTGCCGACCGGGTCGCGCTCAAGCTGGTCTATGGGGGCCTGCCACCCGCCACGTTGGCCGAGGCGATCGCGCATTTCCAGCGTGCCATCGGACTCGATCCGAAGCAGCCCTCGCATCACATTGAGTTTGCCTTCGCCCTGTTGGCCGCCGACCGCAAAGCCGACGCCCGCCGCGAGTTTCAAACAGGCCTCGGTCTGCCCGACTTAATGGTGGTGGACGCTGGGGCCAAGGAGCGCGCCCGCGCCGCGTTGGCGAAACTGAAATAGCCTCGCCCGTCCGGTGGTTGCGACACCCGGTGGCCCGGCTTTTGCATGGCTACGAAGATTTTCGTTGACTGCTACGTAATGCTTCGTATTCGTTGGACGCATGGCGGCAAAACCAATCCCACCGGTCCCTCGCGCCACTGAGGCGGAGTACAAGATTTTACAGGCGCTTTGGCGACGCGGGCCGGCGACGGTGCGGGAAGTCTGGTCGGAACTCGGCAGCGGCGTGGGTTACACCACCGTGCTCAAGCTCCTCCAGATCATGCTCGCCAAAAGGCTGGTGCGTCGCGACGACACGCCGGCCTCGCACATCTACGCCGCCGCCATGACCGAGGCCGAGATGCAGGCGCAGATGGTGGACGGCCTCATTGACCGCGTGTTTGGCGGCTCGGCCGGCCAGCTCGTATTGCGCGCTCTCGCCGCCAAGCCCGTTTCCCCTCACGAACTCCAGGCCATCCGTCAGCTCATCGCCCAGGCGGAGAGCCGTCCTAAAAAACTATGAACCTCCTCATCGAACCCCTCGGTTGGACGCTCCTTCATACGCTCTGGCAGGGCGCGCTGCTCGCCGGTGCGCTCCAGCTCGCCTGGCCGTTCCTCGCCCGCCGTTCCGCTCAACTGCGCTACGCTGCCGCCTGCCTCGCGCTCACACTCTTTGTGCTCGCGCCGCTGGTCACGTTCTCGGTTCTCCGCGCCCGTGCAGGCCTGGTGCTGTCGCCCACGCCGGTTGCCGTCGTCGCACCCCTGGCTGCGGCCACGTCCGGCGCCGCTGGCGCTGTGGCGGAAACCCGGTCCGGCACCACCGCTGCGACTGACGCTGCGACCCCGGTGCCAACGCGGGTCGCGGCGGCGCTGCGCCCGCTGCTGCCATGGCTGGTCGCCGCGTGGTTGCTCGGCGCGGGCCTCGGCGGCCTGCGTCTTGCGC
>JBAXLL010000217.1:0-3824 GCA_037134835.1 Verrucomicrobiota bacterium | reverse complement strand
GCCATGCGCTGCAACACGACATTCAGGTGGTCGGCGAGCGGCAGGCTGCCGGTGATGACCAGCTCACCCGCGCCGAGCGCGGCCATCTCATCGAGTTCGCCGCGTTGCGCTGCAAGGGCCGTGCGGAAATGCGGAAAACAAATGGTCACGTCCGCCACGCCCGCCGGGGCGCCGCGCCCCCCGCGCAACGTGCCCGCCTCGAGCCGCAGCCAGCGGTCGAAATTGATCTCGGGAATCTGAAACCGCGCGAGGCCGTTGGGGGTGTGCGCCAGGACCGTCCGGCTCGCGGGGTCGTGGGTGCCGAGGATCACCGCACCTCGCAGGGCCGTGCCGAAGCCCAGGCCGGTGTGGGCGCGCGCCGTCGCGTCGGCCGTGAGGTCGTGCGCGGTCGGGAGCAGCAGCGCGCGCAGGCCCGGCCGCGGCCGCTGCACCGCCAGGTTCCGCAGCGCGACGGCTTCCCGGAATGCGGGCAGCACCGCACCCGCCAGCAGGCGGAGATAGACGGCGGGCCGGATGGGTTGCTTCATGCTCGGGCGGAATCCTTGTGGCCGGGGCCGCCGGCGACAAGTGCAAGAATCCCACGCGGCGTGCCGGGCGGCCGGGCCGCGGAGATTTTTTGGCGCAGAGCCGCAAGATTATTTTCGTCGCGAAGCAACGGCTCCAGCAGCGCGGGCAGGTCTCGCGGGCGGCGCAAGACCCGGGCGAAGCCGTGCGCCGCAGCAAACTTCACCGTGATCATCTCCTGCGGCATCACGCCACCGAGGCCGTTGATAATGACCGGGCATCCGCTTAGGATCGCCTCGCTCGTGGTGCCCGTGCCGGGCCGCGCCACGACGGCCGACACGCAACGCAGCAACTCCGGCATCCGGTCGGTGTACCCGATGGGCCGCACCGGCAGCCCGGCATGCGCTGCGCTCCACTCCGCCACCTCCTGCCGAACTCGGGGCGTGCGCCCGCACACGGCGATCACCTGCGGGCGGAGGGGCGATCTGGCCAGCGCTTCCAGCAGGGCGAGATGGTTGTTCGCTCCGACGGCGCCGGTCGTCAGCAGCAGCGTGAAGCGGTCCGGATCGAGTGCGAATGTATCCCGCAGGATCGCGCGCCGTTCGGACTCCGACAAGGGCGGCGCATAACAGCCCGGATCGAGCAGAAACCCGCCCACGCAAGTCCGTTCCGCCGCCATGCCGAGCCGGCGCGCCTCCGCCGCGCACTCCCCGACCGCACCGACAAACAAATCGGCCTGCGGGTTGACCCAATGACGGCTGAAGCCGTAACCGCCAAACAGCTCGCCGCAATAGGTAGAACAGCGCGGCGGCGCGTCCGGCAGCGTTTCGCGCGCAACCGCGAAGAACCCATGATTGAGTGAGCCGTGGACGCTCAGCACCGCATCGGGCCGGTGCTCGCGTATGATCGCGCGGAACCGATTGGCCCCGAGCAGCCGAGCCGGCGACTTGAGCATCCCGCCCACCTCGAGAAAATTGAAATAAAGGTGATGGAGCCGCGGCGCGGTGCGCTGGATCCAGTTGTAGAGTCCGACCCCGAACCGGTAGAGCCCATGAGTCCGCTCAAGCGCCTGATGGATCACAACCTCCAGCCCGAGATCCGTCTCCCGCCGCGCCCACGCGGCAAACGCGCGCGCGCGGGTGTCATGCCCGCCGCCCGTGCTGGAAGTGAGAATCAGGACGCGCATGGCAGCGACGTTGCACCGGCCCGGTGCGCGCGGGCAAACCCGAAGTGATCAGCCCAGCGGCTTCACGGTGACGAGCGCCGCCGGACCGGGCAGGACGCGGAGCGGATTGCGCAGCGGCCGGCCAAAACCGGTGAAGGAAACTTCCATCATGTCGCCATCCACCAGTCGCACACCTGCGCCATAGCTTAGGCTGTGGGCACCGTAATAGTGGACATGCACATCCCCGGGCCTGCGGTGGGCGTCGAACTTGAAGTGATGGTGCTCGAGGTTGATTAGGCTATGGGCCATGTTGGACTCGCCGCTTACGATGTCCTTGGACCACAGGGTGTTGCCGGCACGCGTGATGCCTACGCGGCCCGCCACATTGGTAAAATCGGGTGCGATCACCAGTTCCGGGCCAATGGCGCAGGTGCGCATCTTGGAACCGGCGAGGTTGAGGTAGTTCCGCCGCTCAAACACATGGTCGGAGAACTCGTTGCCCATCGCCATCCCGAGGCGGTGCGGCGTGCCATCCGGCCCGATGAGATAGATGCCCACGATCTCCGCCTCCTCGCCGCCGTCTTCCCCGTAAGGCGGCACGTCGAGCGGCGCGCCCGGTGCGCGGAGGACGCTGCCGTTGCCCTTGTAAAACCATTCGGGATCGGGGCCGATCTGGCCGGGCGCGGGTCGGCCGGACTGGAGGCCGAGGAGGAACATCTTCATGCTGTCGGTCAGATCCTTTTCCGGCTTCGCGTGCATGGCCGCGCGGTCCTGGGCGCTGCCGAGGTGCGTGAGGCCCGTGCCGGTGATGGTGCACCGTGCGACCTCTGTGGGATGGTCCACCGGGGAAAGCAGCCGCCACGGCGACGTGCCGCCGTAAATGGCGTCGTAGTCGAGCGTCTCGGCCGTGGTGTGGCGTGCAACCATCGCGGAGAGCGTCGCGCCGGTGGCGAGCGCGGCCGACGCGAGCGCGTGGACGGAAGCAAATTCAGGGGCGAGCAGCCGCAGGCGCGGCTCCTCGACGAGGGCGACGCGGCGCTGGGCGCCGTTTTGGAGTTGGACGAGACGGGTCATGGATGGAGAAATTCGGCAGGAAGTCTTACGGGGATTTTTCCGGAAGGCTGAAATCCAAGGAGCGAATGTTCGGGATGACGAGGCAGATCAGCGCGAAGGCCAGCAGATGAAGCGAACCGGCGATGAGCAAAATCGGCGTGAAGCTGGAGCCATGGTCGCGCAGGTAACCGGCAATCTGGCCCAGCACGATTCCCCCGAAGGCACCGCCCATGCCCACCAGCCCGGCCACGGTGCCGACCGATTGGCGCGGAATCATGTCCGTCGGCAAGGTCATCACCAGGGTGGACCATGACTGCTGCCCAAAAAACGCGAGACTGAAGATAAAGATCACCCCGCCCAGCGAATCCATCAGCGGCACAAGCATCACCCATGGCATAAATGCCGCACTGAGACCCAGTGCGAGCTTGCGCGAACGGTTGACCGAAACCCCGCGCCGCAACAACCAGCTCGAAAGCCCGCCCCCCGCTAAACAGCCAACTCCCGAAGCCGCGTAGGGAATCCAGCCCACGCTGCTCGCCACGCTGAATTTAAGATTAAATGTCTCCAGTAAAAATTTCGGCAGCCAGAACATGTAAAAATACCACGCCGCGTCCGTCAAAAATTTTGCCGCCACCACGACGACCACCTCACGGTGCGCCAGCAGCCGGGCCAGCGGGATGGGCTGGGCGGACTCGCCGGCCACCTGCTTCTGACCGGCTGCAATCTCCCGCCGTTCGACCTCATCCACGCGTGAATGCGTGGCCAACGGCTGGTAGGCGCGCATCCACCAGACGGTCCACAACAGGCCGAACCCGCCGGAAAAGAAAAAAACCCAGCGCCACGGGGCAACGCCAAACCAGCCCGTATATTTCAGCACGAGAAAAATCAGCCACGGGGCGGCCACGGCGCCGACGGCGGTGCCGGCATTGATAAATCCCATAGCCGTGGAGCGTTCGTTCACCGGAAACCATTCCGTAACCACGCGCGTGGCGGCGGGAAAGCCGCCACCTTCTCCCATGCCTAGCAGGAATCGGCTCGCCACCAGCATAGCCAGTGCGAACGTCATGCCACCAATGGGCCCCATTCCATAGTTGTCCGCGAG
>JBAXLL010000216.1:0-3843 GCA_037134835.1 Verrucomicrobiota bacterium | reverse complement strand
GTGCCGTTGCCCCCGAGCAGGGCACCGGCGGCAATCGTCGCCGTGCCCGTGCCGCCGGTCGCGCCGCCAGGCGTGCCCAGGAAGACGGAACCAGCCCGCAAATCAAGGGGCGATCCGGTGGTGTTGGCGAGCGTGAGCGCGCCGGCGCCGGTCTTGACCAACACCCCGCCGCCGGTAAGGCTGCCGCTGAACGTGCCATCCGCCGCCTGGTTGAAAGCCACCGTGCCGGTGCTGACGATATTGCCATGGATGCTGCCGGTGTCGCCGGTGAGAGTACCGCTCGGAACGGCCAGTGTGCCTGTGAAGGTATTGTTGCCCCCAGATAGTGTCAATGTGCCGGTCCCGCTGAAGGTGATGGTACCATTGCCGGTGATCACCCCGGCTAGGGTGACATTCGACGCCAGGGTGGAGGTGTTGAGCGAAAGCGTGGAGGAATTGATGGCAAAGTTATTGGAAATGACGGAGGTGGTGCCGCTGACACTGAGCTGCACCGTGCCGGCGGTGATGGCGACAGCGAGCGATGAGCCGAGGGCCGTGGCGGCAAGCTTGGTCGTGCCCGCCCCGCTGAGGGTGAGCGTCGCGCCGGTGGCGCCGGCCAGACTGCCACCAGTCAGGTCGAGGGTCTTGCCCGTGCCGCCGTTGTCCAGTCCGCCATTGTTGGCGGAGACGGTGATGGTCCGCGCCAGTGTGGTGGAAGTCGTGAGGTTGAACAGGGTGCCGCCGTTCAAGGTGAGCCCGCTGCTGGCGGTGCCAAGCTGCGCGCTGCTGCCGATTGCGAGAGTGCCGGCGCTGATCGTCGTGCCGCCCGCATAGGTGTTCACCCCGGAGAGTGTTACGACACCCGTGGTGGTCTTGACCAGCGCACCGGCCCCGGCGAGAACCGCCGAGACGGTACCGGACTCGACGGAAAAGGACGTGCCGGTGAGCACCCCACCACCGCCGAGGATGCTCCCGGAATGGAGGGTGACCGCGCCAATCGAAGCGGAAAAAGTCCCTAGACTAAGGGTACCTGTGGTGACGGAAAGCGAACCAGTCCCAAGAGTATTGGCCAAGCCGAGCGTAAGGGTGCCGCCCGTGACATTGGTGCCGCCGGCATGGCTGTTGGCTCCGGAAAGGGTTAGTGTACCCGCGCCCGTTTTGTTGAGCACACCGGGCGAAGTGGTGGCCGTCTGGCTGATCGCCCCGGCGTAGGTCCCGTTGGCGGCCTGGTTAAAGTTCAAGGTCCCGCCCGTGCCGGAAAAAATCACGCCGCCAGCGGCAGGCAGGTTGGTGCTGGTGACATTGAGCGTGCCGCCGCTGATCCGCGTGCTGCCGGTGTAGGTGTTGAGCCCGCTCAAGGTCACGGTGGCTGAACTGATTGAGACCGTGCCCCCGCCTGCAATGACCCCGTCTATCGTTTGCGTAGCCCCGGAACGGCTCGCGGTCGGAAATAGCGCGCCCAGCGTGCCGTTGGAATACGTGTTGGTGCCGATGTTGACGAATTGCGCCTTGGCCTGAGAAGAGGCCCAACCCAACCCAATGAGGATCAGGGCGGTGAGGAGGTAGGATTTGCGGAGGGATTTTGGCATAGGGTTAGAATTAACGTCGGATGGCACATCGCTCGGTCGCCCATGTGCTTGGGAAAGAGGCGGCTTTGGGAAAAGCCGGCCAATATTGTGCATTCATCCCGCAAACGCCGGAATCCAAAGTCAATTTCCTCTCCTGTAGGATGGTGGCGAATTGGTCTGTCAGGCATTATCCTATGATCCTCTCTCGACGTGAGGCCTCGCCGCAATCGCAGTTGCCAATTCCCCGCGCTCTCGCACCATGCACCCGATGGTGCAATCGAACTTCCGCGCGGATCCAGCTACGACGTCCGCACCTCCTGGCGACGAGGGGGTGACCGATTTTCTGCGGCTGGATTTTGTCACCCACCCCCCAGACTGGGGCCGGCCCTTCTCCTCTTTCATTATCATGGCCGTGATGATGCTGGTGGCCTTGGCCGATTTTAGCACCGGGCCCCATCTGTCCATGCGCGTGTTTTACGACCTTCCCGTTGTGCTGGCGGTCGTATGGCTTGACGGCTGGGCAGGGGTGGCCACCTGCGCCGCTTGCGCCCTCTCGCTATATGGGGTGGGTCGCGTGGAAAACGCGGAGTTTGCCCAATCGCCCCAGGTGTATTGGAACCTGCCGGTCGCATTCGCGCTCTATCTCGTCGTGGCTTGGATCCTCCACGCGTTTGTGCGGCTCCGCCGCGAGCTGGAGCAACGTGTGCTGCAACGCACGGCGGCGCTGCAGCGGTCAGCCGTGGTCCTCGGGGAACTGCAGCGCGAGCTCTTCCTCGCCGGCTCGCATGAGCGCATGGCCATCGGTCAGGATCTGCACGACGGCCTCTGTCAGCACCTCGTCGGCACCGCTTTTGCCGCCCAGGTCCTGGCGGGCGACCTCGCCACGCGCGGCGAACACGGGCCCAAGGCCAAGGCCGACCACATTGTCCATCTCATCGAGGAGGGCGTCCGGCAGACGCGCCAGCTCGCGCGCGGGCTGCTGCTCAACTCCATCGGCCCCGCCGGCCTCGCCACTGAGCTGGAGGAATACGCCGCGACTGTCGGCCAGCAGCGCGGCGTGCCCTGCTGCTTCGTCGCGCGCGGCCGCCCGGAAGTGTCGGATGAGCAGACCGCATTGCATCTCTTCCACATCGCGCAGGAGGCGGTGACCAACGCAGTACGCCATGCCCACCCTAGAACCGTTGAGATCGCGCTGACCACCGACGACACCCATATGGTCCTTATCGTCTCCGACGATGGCACCGGCATTCCCACCCACCGGCCCGGCGCGGGCGCGGGCCTGCGCCTCATGGAACATCGTGCCGACGTCATCGGCGGCGAACTTACCGTCGAGCGCGCAGACACGGGTGGCACCATTGTCCGTTGCCGCGTGCCCGTCCGGGGCATGACCGCCTGATCTCCCCATGTCGGAATCCCGCCCAGCCCGCATTTTCATTGTGGACGATCATCCGCTCGTACGTGAATGGCTGGCCAACCTGCTCCGGCAGCAGCCGGACCTTACCGTGTGCGGCCAGGCGGGGGACGCCGCGACCGCCCTCGCCGCCATAACCAAGGAGCCGCCCGATGTAGCGATCGTGGATCTCTCCCTCAAGACCGGCTCCGGGCTCGACCTCATCAAGGATCTGCGCGCCATGCACCCCGCCGTCGACATCATCGTGCTCTCCATGCACGAGGAGATCTATTACGCCGAACGTGCCTTGCGCGCCGGCGCGCGGGGTTATGTGATGAAACGTGAGTCGACCGGCCAGATTATCGATGCTATCAAGCAGGTGCGGGCGGGCAACCTCTACGCCAACCCGGAGATGCTGGGCCGCCTGGCCGAACGGATGGTGGGGCAAAAGCCGGCAACTCGCGATGCGGTTGAGGAGTTAAGCGACCGTGAGCTGGAGGTGTTCCGCCGTCTCGGGCAGGGCGAATCGACCCGGCAGATCGCTGACGAGCTGCATCTCAGCATCAAGACCGTACAGGCCTATTGCTCCAGAATCAAACAGAAGCTGAACCTGCCCGACGGCGCGCAGTTGGTGCGCGAAGCCGTGCGCTGGGTCGAGCAGGCGGACCGAAGGATTCACGAGCGGTGAAACCTAGACTGCAGCATTTTCAACCTAAAAAGGGTTTGAGATTCTCCCCTCCGCGATCTTTGCGAACTCCGCGTTGAAATCTTTGGTCGCCTTTTCAAAACCATGGGCCGCGTTTCGGTTGTGAGCCTCAATACCAACGTCCCGTGATGTTTGGACTATAGGCAGGGCGAACCCTCCGGGTGAGCCGCGGCTCGGCAAGGATGCCTCGCCCTACCCGC
>JBAXLL010000215.1:0-3949 GCA_037134835.1 Verrucomicrobiota bacterium | reverse complement strand
GGACAAGACCGATGCCCTGGAAGCCCTGACGGAAAATGCTCAGACGAGCGCTCAAGGGATCGCGCCCAAGGCCGACTCGGGTGAGCTGGCGCGAGCGATGAAGCATACCGCTTTGGCGTCGGCTGCCGGCGAACCGGTCTCGGGCCTTTTGAGCGGTCCAAGCCGCGCAGAAAAAAATGCCGCTGCACTCATCGCCGCCGTACCTAGCGGGAATAAAACCGATGGATCGGATATTTTTAATAACATCGAAAAGATTGGTAATAATCGTCTTAATAAAGCCGATTCGGTGGTTGGCGTGTCAGCTGCTCAAGGAAACCCAGTTATGTCTAGCACCTTGCTTAATTTCGCTGAAGCCAGCCGAACGGACGCCCCGGCCTCCGAGGCGGTGGCGCGCGTGAATTTGGTGCAGGTGGTGGATGAAGTCGCGGCCATCACCGAGAAGATGAGAGTTTCAGGCCAGCATCGCTGCGTCGTGGATTTCGATGTCGCCGGCCACGGCAATCTGCGCGTCGAAGTGGTGCGTCGGGATGATCAATTGAAGACGGTGTTTAGCACCGATTCCGAGGCTTTGCGCCAGTCCCTGCAGGCCGCGTTGGATCGTGCCGATCGCCCGGGCCAGATGGCCACTTCGTTTGAGTGGCAGGGTGCGTCATCTGATTCCTCGGGTCGCGGTCAAAGCGGCACGCAGGCCGACGCCGATTCCCGTCAGAATACCTATTTCAAGGCCGAGTCTGGCAGCCGGACGGCGCGCGGCACCTCGGTTGCACCGGTCAGTACCGAACCGGTCACGGCGCCCCCGCTCGCGGCCCATCACCGTTTACAATTATTCGCTTAAACCATGCCTATCCTCTCCATTACGCCCGCTCCCGTTGCTGCCGTTCCGGCCTCCGCAGCCCCCGCTACCGTTGCACGTACGTCCAACAATTCGATGAGCCAGCAGGATTTTTTGAAACTGCTGACTATGCAGCTTAAAAATCAGGATCCGATGAAGCCGATGGATGATAATTCGATGGTTGCGACCATGGCGCAATTTACCGGCCTAGAACAATCCAGCCAGATGCTCACCTCCCTAAAGGGATTGGGTGACGCCAATAAAATGATCGCGGCGAGTAGCATGATCGGGCGCGAAGTCACGGTGACCGATCCGGCCGGGACCCAGACCACCGGCATTGTTGATGCCGTTGAAACCACGGCGTCTGGTCTGCAACTGCGGATGGGCGCTTCTTTATTTTCATTAGCATCAGTCACCCGCGTCGCGCCTACGATCACCACCACCGCGCTGCCCTCCAGCGTTCGGGCCTGAATTCAAAATTTATACATAACCTCTAATCCTTAAAACATATGCCCATCTCAGCCTCAATCTACTCTGGTGTTACCGCAATGAAGGCCTTCTCGAAAGGCGTCGAAACCATCAGCGCTAACATCGCGAATGCCAATACGACCGGCTACAAATCGGCGACCGTTTCGTTTTCCTCCCTGATGAATGATTCGATTAAGAATTCGCAGGGTTCACTCTCGGTTACGGGGGTGAAAACCGATCTCGCCGTTTCCGGAGAAGGTTTTTTCCGCGTTTTGAAGACGGACGATAGTTCCGAGTACGCGACGCGCGCGGGGGATTTTCACTTCGATGAGGAGGGTTATCTGGTCAACAGCAGTGGTTATCAGGTCCAGGGTTTGACGGGTGGCGCGGGCACGACTTTGCCCACGACCGTAGGTAGCATCCGTGTCAGTCAAACGCCCCCGGCGGGTGCGGAGTTGCTTAGCTTCGCTTTTGATAAAAAAGGTAATCTGACGGAAACGTACTCTGATGGCAGCACTGCCGTGACGAATCGCGTTCTGGTTCAACGTTACTCCAATCCCACCGCCCTCAAGCTCGACGGGGCGAATATGTTCACGAATTTTGAAAATGCCGCGCCCGTCGGTGGCGCCACGCTCACGGCTTTGGGCAATGCCCCTGGTGGCGTCGGCAATGGCACGATCGAACCGGAGACCCTTGAGCTCTCCAATGTCGATTTGACCAACGAATTCGCGGCGCTTATCAACGCGCAACGCAGTCTCCAAGCCTCTTCCCGCATCGTCACCGTTTCGGATTCGATGGTGGAAGACACGGTGAATCTTAAGCGCTAAGTTTTAAATATTTTACTACCATGTCCGATCCCGCTCCTGACAAATCAGCCGAAAAACCGGCACCCGCAGCTGGTAAATCTGCTGGCGGCATGCTCCCGACGATTATCGCGGTGGTGCTGGCGCCGGCTCTTTCTTGGGCGGTCGTAAATTTTATGCTCATCCCGAAGCTGACGGCTGACATCAAGAGCCAGCTCACGGTCGCTATGGCTCAAGCCAGCAAGCATGATGGCAGTGAAGCCGGAGCGGATCATGAAGCGGATGCAAAAGCCGACGAGGGTGGACATGCGCCCAAGGCCGAAGCCGGTGGACATGGCGGCAAAGAAAAAGTGGAAGTCCGTCCTAAATTTGAAAATCTCACGGTCAACATATCCGGCACCCAAGGCACTCGCTACCTCAAGGTCACTTTTAACGTGGTCGGTAAAAACGACGCGGCTAATAAAAAGATCGATGCAAAGTACGCGGAGTTGGTCGACACGACCCTCACGATCCTCGCCAGTCTGACCATGCCCGAGCTCGATGAACCGAGCAGCAAGACGGTGGTCCGCGGACGCCTCGTGGCCGCTTTCAACGATTTGCTCAAAGCTCCTTTGGTCGATCAGGTGTTCTTCTCTGACTTCGTGGTGCAGTAATGACGGCTGAATCCCAGACTGAACCCCCGGTAGCTGCCACGCTGCTCGATTCCCTCGGTAACCGCGTGGCGGCCGAGGCCTTCCCGGCTGTACGCAACTACGACTTCCGCAACCCGGTGATGTTGACGGAGGGCCAGTTGGCCCAGCTGCGTGAATTGCAAACGCAGTTCGCCCGGCAGCTGGCGACGCGCCTATCCCTCGTGCTCAAACTGGAGTGCGTGCTGGGTAAAGTCGGATTCTCCGAGTCCACCTTCGCTGAATTTCGCGGTCAAATTTCTGAGCGCTCGTATAACTGCACCTTTAAAGCCGAGCCCTTGCGTGGACTAGGCCAGATGACCCTGCCGGCGGCCTTGGCTTCCACCGTGGTGGATCGGCTCCTCGGTGGTCCTGGCGTGGCGCAGACCGTCGAGCGGGAACTGACCGAAATCGAGTGCGCTTTGCTGGATGATATGATGGCCCAGGTGGTCGAAGAATGGTTTAGCCAGTGGGGCTATGAAGTGCCCTTGCAGCCGATGATTCTCGGCGGCCAGCGTTTTTCGGGCTTCATGCAAAGCTCCTCCAAGACGGCGTCATTTGTGAATCTTAGCATCGAGATGACACTCGGTGGGGCCACGGGCCTGCTGTCGCTGTGTGTGCCCGAGGTGATGGTTGAGCCGCTGCTCCGCTCGTTCCAGGCGCGCCAGGAAAAAATGCAACCGGACAAACCGGTCGTGCGTGAACCCAGCTGGCATCCGGCTTTTGAAGATGTGATGGTTCCGATCACCGCCTATTGGAACGCGTTCAACCTTTCCCTCGCCGAACTCTCTAATCTCGAAATCGGATCGGTGCTCCCGCTCCCGGTGAGTATTTTGGAGCAGACCTCAATTATGGTGGGTGCGGATGAAAAATTTATCGGCACCATTGGGATCGAGGGCGAACGTATCGCTGTTTCCATCACCGCCGTCTCACGTTAACCTTTCGCCTTACTTACCAAATGGACAACAAATCTCTCGACCTCGTTTTGGATATCAAGGTGAACGTCGCCGTGCAGCTCGGTTCCTGTGAACTGCCCATGCGCGAAGTGCTCGCGCTCGCTCCCGGCACCATTTTGCAACTGGCCCAAAAAGCCAATGAACCGGTCTCTCTCCACGTAAACCAAAAGCTCGTCGCTCGAGGCGAAGTGGTCTTGGTCGGCGATAGTTTTGGTATTCGTG
>JBAXLL010000214.1:0-3958 GCA_037134835.1 Verrucomicrobiota bacterium | reverse complement strand
ACCTCGCGGTGAACTGCGAGGCGTCGGTTATGACTTACCACGACGGCTGGTATTAGGTCGATTATATCAGATTGATGGTCGGCCGGAACAAGGTGCAAAGCTCGCTGTGGTCTCGGCTGTGGCCGTTTTGCACCACCTCGCCGGGTGGGTGCCGTCTCAGGGGGATGATATCGGTGTCACGTGCTTTCGTTGTTTCCGGCATCCTTACGGAGCCCCACCCGGAGCAAACCCGGCGGGACCGCCACGGCGACCGGGAACGGTAGGGGTGGGTGGAAATGCCGCATCAAATTCTGTCTGCTGCTCCGGAGTAAGGAGCGCGCGAATGCGCTGGGGCGCATTGGCTGCGGCCCCGCTTGCGCCGGCCTGGGCCTCGTTCACCGCCGCTTGGGCGTTTGCCATGGCGCCAACCAAGGGCGTGATTGCATACAGTTGGGCCGGGGAGAGAATGAGCCAGCCCCGGATCGCATCAATCGTCAGGGGCTGGGCTGCGCCCGCGCCACGGGCACCGGGCGCGCCCCGCGTTCCGGTGGCCGCGTTCAAGCGGGCTGGATTGCCGAGGAGGCCCGTGCGTGGTTCCCCACCCGGAAGGGCATCGCGGTTCAGTGCGACCGCCACGCCATCAGCGGTGTGATCCCGCACGCGGATGTTCCAGCCATCCACCATCACGAGCGGTTGCGCGCCGCCGAGCTGCCGGGGGTCCGCCTCGATGGTGATCACCCGCGATTCGCCGGGCAGCAGTGACACGAAGTTCTCGCTGTAATACACGGGCAGGACGCGCGCTTTGGTGTCGGCCCGGCGTAATTGCAGGTGGGCCATGACAGCGATGACATTGGTGGGATTCGAGAGCGTTACGTCGAGCAGCAGCATTCCGTTGGGATTTTTCTGGCTGGCTACTTTGGCGTCAAGCTGGGCGGCAGGGAGCGTGTCGAGCGTAGTGTAGTCCTCCTCGTTGGCCGGCAGCGCGCGCCAGTAAAAATTGTCCGAGACCGTTTTTCCGGCGGCGTCTTTCAGCTCCAGTTTCACGAAGTGGACGGGCGTGAGACCCTCCGCCGGGAACGGAATGAGGTCGAGATCGGTCGCGGCGCTGCCCCGTGCCTCAACCGGCAACGTGCGATCGAGCCTCACGCTGCCGTCGAGGTTGAGCACGCGCACGCGGGCGGTGAGGTTGCTCGCGGCGGCCGGGAGCTGGTTGACGACCATGAGGTGAAAGTTGCCTTGGTTCATCATGACATGGAGCGGCTCGTTGGCCTTCTGCGTGCCGTAAAGCGAGGCGAGCGGCTCGAGGTCCCAGCTGTAATACTGCCAGACGAGGCTGGGCTGCGAAGGGTTGCTCATCCAGGTGAGCACGCCGGTGGCGGGGTTGAACAGCCGCGCGAAGCGGCCCTCATACATCGCACGGTAGGACTCGTAGCAGGCGAGCTGGCCCTTGCGCGTGAACTCAGCCAGATTGACCGACACGCCGTAACGGCGGGCGAGCAAATCCTCGAACCGCATCGCGGCGTTGGACTGCGCGCCCATCAGCAGGTCGTGCTCGGCCCAGTCGTCATTGATCGTGTGCCAGTCTTTTTCCGGCATCATGGCCTGGATGGCCTCCAGCGTGGGGATGGAAACGCTGCCGAGCTCCGTCTTGAACGGCTCCAGGTTCGCGCCAAGCTCCGTCGGGGCGCCCGCGCCGCCCCGCGCCCCGCCACCACGGCCGGTGCCGGAATAATAGGATTGCGGCGTGCGCCAGGCATACGGACCGCCGGAGCGGACACCTTTGCCGTCGGCGGAGTTGGGATGATAGAGGCGCTGTGGGTTCAGCTCAGCCATGAGCTGCTCAAGACCGGCGGCCACGGCCTGCGGCGCAGGGTTGCTCTCGTTGCGCCCGCACCAAATCACGA
This sequence comes from Verrucomicrobiota bacterium, assembly GCA_037134835.1. Classification (GTDB taxonomy): domain Bacteria; phylum Verrucomicrobiota; class Verrucomicrobiia; order Opitutales; family Opitutaceae; genus CAIYUN01. The sequence continues at coordinate 2,075 of JBAXLL010000214.1, read as the reverse complement.
TGCTCGCATGGTTGCGGAAGCGCAGGACTTTCTCGCGGACGTTGGCGAGATACATTGGGATGTCGCGCACGTCGTAGCGCCCGTCGGGGTTGTCACCGCCGCGCCCGCTGTCACTCTGGTTGGGCTCGAAAAACTCGTCCCACACCATGATGCCGTAGCGGTCGCACAGGTCGTAGAAATCCTCGCCCGTGCTCTGGCCGACCCAGTTGCGGATCATGTTCACATTGGCGAGCTGGTGGAAGCGCACCTGCGCCTCAAGGCGCTCGCGTGGGATGCGCTTCATCGCCTCGTCCATGCCCCAGTTGCCACCGCGCGCCATGACGGGGACGCCGTTGACGGAGAGGGCGAGGTTGTCGCTGCCGGGCAGCGTGTAGGTGAGCTCGCGGATGCCGAAGGTCACGTCGCGCGTGTCGTCAGGCGGCGGCAGGTCGAGCAGGTGAGCAGGCTCGAAGCTGAGATGCATCGAATACAGCTCCGGCTTGCCGTAGCCGTTGGGCCACCAGAGGCGCGGGTTGGCGAGGTGAAGCTGCGGCGTGTCGGCGGCGGTGAATTTGACGAGCTTCGACTCCCTCGGCTGCAAGGTCACGGCGGCCTGAAACGCCCGCCCTTCAAACGTGCCGCGGAGCACCCCGCTCTGCGTCGCATCGGTGACATTGCGCAACGTCGTCTCGACGGCGAGGTCGGCCGAGTCGGTGCGCGGCAGGGGCAGGCGCGAGGTGACGAGCGGATCCTCGATGACCACCGCGCCGGTCGCAGAGAGCGTGACTTTTTGCCAGATGCCCATGTCGCGGTCGCGGATGGCGGGAATCCAATCCCAGCCCTGCGAGGAGATGAAAGCCGCGCCGTCCTGCGAATGGACGCCGCCGTTACCGCCGGTGCCGTTGGCCTGCGTCTGCTCGGGCGGGTTGTCGTGCGGAATCAGCGGCGGATGGATGAGCACGGCGACGACGGCGGTCTGGCCGGGCGACACCAGCGGGGTCACATCGAAGATGCCGCGCGTGAACGCGCCCCGGATGTCAGCCCCGGCTTTTTTCCCGTTAATCCACACCTCGGCGGTGTAGTTGATGCCCTCGAAGTTCAGCCAGACGTGCCGGCCCGCATAGCCGGCCGGCACAGTGACCGCGGTGCGGAACCAATACGAGGTGCGGCTGAGGCTTTCCGGGATTTTGTCCGGACGGTTGTTCTCGCCGTAAAGCGGCTCGGGATAGACGTGGTTGTCCACCAGGGTGGTGAGGACCGTGCCCGGCACGGTGGCTTGATACCAGCCGGAGCCGGCGGACGCAAAAGCGGGCGAGGACACCACGGCGCCGGGTTCGGACACCTTGGCGACATCCTGCATCCGCCAGCCGGCGGAGAGGATGACGGGCGCCGGCAGGGATGTTGTATCCGCCGCGCGCAGTGCGGAAATCAGGCCGCCGAGCGCCACCGCCCAAATCAGGGCAGTAAGGTTTGCCGCAGGCCGGATGGCAGGAGCAGATGATCGCGATAACATGGGGCGAGGATGGGGCACGAGGACGATCAGGACGGATTCGGCAGGCGTCAAACGGTTACCCGTGAAATCCATTCAAACCCGAGACGATGAGGATGACCAATTTGACTCAGGAGGAGGTAATTGTTACCATCAATTTTTAGGGCAGTAAAGAGGTGGTGGAAAGGGAACGAATGCTCGGCAAAAAGGTGGAGGAGTCAGAGCCAGTTGGCGAGAAAGGTATCAAGGTCGGCGAGCGAGGGGCTTTCGGCGGTGCGGACATAGTGGCCGCTGGTGCAGACGCCGAGCGCGAGGCACGACTCGGGCGTGAGGCCAAGGAGCTGTCCGCTGGCGAAGCCGGCGTTGAAATGGTCGCCCGCGCCGGTGGTGATGAGTGGGCGATCGGCGACGGGGCCAGGCACCCACGTGGTGCCGTCGGCGGTGGCGCACGCGGCGCACTCGCGTGGGTGGACGACGACGGTTGCGACGGCGAGTTTTTTCCGAATGGCGGCGGTCATCGCGCGGAGGCAGGCGGTGGTGTCGGACGAAGGCTGAAGGGCGAGGGCGGAGGCGACTTGGTGGGCCTCCTTAAGGTTGAGGCCGAGGG
>JBAXLL010000213.1:0-3978 GCA_037134835.1 Verrucomicrobiota bacterium | reverse complement strand
TGGCACTCGCCCGGCAGCTCGGCGTGAGCCGCGTCGCCGTGTGGCAGCACATGGAGAAACTGCGCTCCGCCGGCTTCACCTTTGAAGGCGTGCGCGCACGCGGCTACCGTCTCGCGACCCAGCCCGCCGTCCTCAGCGCCCCGCTCATCGCCGCGCACCTGTGCAGCCATGGCCGCGACTGCCCGCTTACGCTGCTGGACGAGGTGGACAGTACCAACGAGGAGGCCGCGCGCCAGCTCGCCGCCGGCCGCCCCGCACCCTTTGCCATCCTCGCGCGCCGCCAGACGCAGGGCCGCGGCCGCCTCGGGCGCGCGTGGCACAGCGCCGACAACGGCAATCTCTACGCCAGTTTCGCGTTCCGCCCCCGGCTCGCCCCCGCGCGGATGCAGACCTTCACGCTTTGGATGGGGGTCAACATTTGCGAACTGATCGCCAACTTCTGTCATACCACGCCCGGCCTCAAGTGGCCCAATGACCTGCTCTTTTCCGGTCGCAAAGCCGGCGGCATGCTCACCGAGGCGCGCATGGATGCCGACGAGATCCGCGACCTCGTGTTCGGTCTCGGTCTCAACGTCAACAGCCCCGCCTCCGGGTGGCCGAGCGAACTTGCCGGCCGGGCGATCTCACTGGCCGAGCACACCGGCGCCCCGCTCGACCTCAACCGCCTCGCTGCCGCACTCATCGGCCGCGTGCTGCTCGCCTATGACCGGTTTCTCGACGGCACCTTCGCGGAAACCTTTGCCGACCTCTGGAACACCTACGATGTCCTGCGCGGCCAGTCCGTGACAGTGCTGCAAGGCCCGGAGCGCGTGAGCGGCACCGCGCTCGGCATAGACGACGAAGGCGCGCTCGTGCTCCGCACCGCCAAAAGCCGCACCCACCGGTTTCGTGCCGGTGAGGTGACACTGGAGAAGTAATAGCCCGTTGGCACTATGCAGTCACATACACCGCATTCGGGCAGATTGAAAACGCAGATGCGATCCAGACTCAGGTCGACCGCTGAAAACAAAAATCTCGTCAAACCGTGCTCATCCAAGCCATGATTGCCAGGCCTGTACGCACAGGCGCTTCTGTTTCATGAAACGTGCATTCATCACCGGCATCACCGGCCAGGACGGCTCCTACCTGGCGGAGCTGCTGCTGGCGCGCGACTATGAGGTGCACGGGCTGGTCCATCGGCCTGACGCGCTGCCCGGCAGCAACATCGGCCACCTCGTGGGTGATCCGGCGCTGCTCAACAAACGCCTGTTCCTGCACAACGGTTCGTTTGAGGACGCCACGCACCTGCGCCGGCTCATCAGCCGCGCCAAGCCGGATGAATTCTATCACCTCGCCGGGCAATCCAGCCCGCGCATCAGCCTCGACCTGCCGGAAGCCACCGTGGACAGCGTGGGCATGGCGACGCTGCGCCTGCTGGAAATTATCCGCGACCTCGCCTCGCCGACCAAGTTCCTCTACGCCTCCAGCAGCGAAGTGTTTGGTTCGCCGCCGTACTCACCGCAGGACGAGCTCACACCGCTCAACCCCACCACGCCCTACGGGGCGGCCAAGGCCCTTTCGCAGCAACTCGCGCGCATTTACCGCATCGCCTACCGGCTGCCCGCCTGCTCGGTCATTCTCTACAATCACGAGTCTCCCCGGCGCAGCGGCAACTTTGTCACGATGAAGATCGCCCGCGCCGTCGCCCGGATCAAGAAGGGCCAGCAGGCCGACCTGCACCTCGGCAGCCTCGCCGGGCAGCGTGACTGGGGCTGGGCGCCTGATTATGTGCACGGGATGTGGCTGATGCTGCAAGCCGACCCGGTGGACGACTTTGTCCTCGCTTCCGGTCGCCTGCACAGCGTGAGCCAGCTCGTCGAACGGGCTTTCACCGTCGCGGGGCTGAACTGGAAGGATTACGTCAAGTTCGACGCCGCCCTCGTCACGTCGGTCGAGCCGGCGGCCTCCTGCGGCAACCCGGCCAAGGCCCGCCGCCTCCTCGGGTGGGAAAATACCGTGCCGTTCGACGAAATGGTCTCCCGCCTGGTCTCGGCCGAGCTGGACCGGCTCAAATAATTCTCCCATGGCAAAAATCGCCCTCATCACCGGTATCACCGGCCAGGACGGATCCTATCTGGCCGACCTCCTCCTGGAAAAAGGCTACCACGTGCATGGCATCGTGCGCCGCTCCAGCAGCATGAACCGCGCGCGCATTGACCATCTCCAGCACCACGAACATGGCGCGAACCAACGCCTCTGGCTCCACTACGGGGACCTCGCGGACAGCGTTTCACTCGTCAAACTGCTCTATCGGCTCCAGCCCGACGAGATCTACAACTTGGCCGCGCAAAGCCATGTGCGCGTGAGCTTCGACATTCCCGAATACACGGCCGACATCGTCGGTGCCGGGGTGGTGCGTATCCTGGAGGCCATCATTGAGAGCGGCATCGGCAAAAAGGTGCGTTTCTACCAAGCTTCGTCCTCGGAAATGTTCGGCAAGGTTCAGGCCGTGCCGCAGACGGAAACCACGCCATTTTATCCGCGTTCGCCCTACGCCTGCGCCAAGCTCATGGCGCACTGGCTCACCATCAACTACCGTGAGTCCTACAACCTGTTCGCCTGCTCCGGCATCCTCTTTAACCACGAGTCGCCCCGGCGCGGCGAGAGTTTCGTCACCCGCAAGATCACCCTGGCCGCCGCCCGCATCAAGGCCGGCCAGCAAAAGGAGCTCTACCTGGGGAACCTCGACTCGAAGCGCGACTGGGGCTATGCCAAGGAGTATGTCGAGGGCATGTGGCGCATGCTCCAGCAGGAGCAGCCGGGCGACTATGTGCTCGCCACGAATGAAACCCACACCATCCGTGATTTCCTCGATGCCGCCTTTGCCCGAGTGGACCTCGACTGGCATGACCATGTGAAATTCGACGAACGCCTCCTGCGGCCCGCCGAGGTGGATCTGCTCATCGGCGACTACGGCAAGGCCAAACGCGAGCTCGGCTGGGAACCGCAGACCCGCATGAAGGCACTCGCTGAGCTCATGGTGGACGCCGATCGCGCTGCGTTGGCCCGCCCGGCCGGAACGTGACGTTCCAGTCGCGAGGGCATTCGGTCGCTCACGCAGCGACCGCGTGAGTCAGCCGCTTATAGAAGCGGTTGTAAGCCCAGACGGGCGCGGCGAGCCGTCGCCAGGGAGTGGCCGCCCTTCTCTGGTTGGCCGGGAGCAACGCTTCCGCCCAGGCAGTGAACGCGCCCAGATAGCCGGCATTGGTATGCAGGCGGCTCTCGCCAGCCAGTTCGGCGCGGAGAATCGCAATTTCCGTCCCGGACGCCCGTTCCAGCGCGCATAACCGCTCCACCAAGGTCGCCATATCGCCCGGCGGATAGAGGCAGGCGCGCGCCGTGCGCGGCGGCAGTTCCGCCCCCGCATGAAAATCCGGGTAGAGCGGCAGACAGCCGGCGGCCATCGCCTCCAGCAAGGCAATGGACTGCCCCTCATAATCGCTGAGCGAGACGAAGTATTTCCAGCCCTGCATCACAGCCGCTGTCCTGGCGTCCTCACACCAGCCGTGAAACACCACCCGGGGGTGAGGCCCGATCCTTTCCGCCAGCCATGCGCGGTCGGGGCCGTCGCCCAACAGCTCGACCTGATAGTCCAGGCCCGCTGCATCCAGCCGGGCGAGCAGCTCAGGCAGGCGGTCCACCCGTTTTTGCTCGCGAATAATCCGGCCGCAAAGCCCGATCACACACCGGGCGGGCGGGATTAAAGGCGGCTGGAACTGCGGTTCCACCGGAACCGGCAGCCAATGCGATCTCGCCGACTGCTCCGCTGTCACCACGCGACAGACGGCGGCATGCATCGGCGCACTCACCGACAAAAAACCGTCGAGAAACTGACCGTAGTAGCGCACGTAACGCTCGAACTGCGGGAAAATATTATGCAGGTAGCCCACCCGCACCCCGGCGTGGTCCGTGCCGCCGAGCACGTCCGCCCCCCAGCAC
>JBAXLL010000212.1:0-3981 GCA_037134835.1 Verrucomicrobiota bacterium | reverse complement strand
CGAAAATCCTTACGCGCTCAATTCGGCAAATTTTACGATCAGAAAAAAATCGGTAACAGAAAAGCTCCGGCGTCTGCGGCAGGTAGAAGGGGCGGTTTTCCTTGGCGATCTGCACAGGGCTGCCAGATGTCGCCATGATGATCGAGAGGCTGCCGGTGACAGGGGCAGAGAGATTGTCAGTTTGGTAGTTCGCTTCTTTCACTTTTGTTTCGTCACAAGGTAGGGCCAGTCGCCAAATTCCATCCGCTCCGGGTCGCGGCGGAAATTGACCGTGAGCCCATCGGAAAGAGCCGGGGTTCCATCAGCAACGCTTTTGTCAGAATAATGAACCAGCATCATGAACGGATCAAGAGCGACCGCGCCAGGTGGTGTGAACGTCCATTTCCCCTCATGCGAATAAACCGTCGCGCCATTTCTGACGAACGTCTGCTTGAAGGTGTGGTCGGCCCGCATCTCCAGCGTCTCGTTGCCGTCAAAATACCGGCCGAGATACACGCCGATGACAGGATGCCGAAAAACTCCTCGGCCTCGGCGGGCGTCTTGAGATCCAAGTAGTGTTTGCGGATGATGCTCTCGGAATTGCCCGCCTGCAACGCAGCTTCCCCCATCGAGCGGTATTTCCCGACATGCATCGAAATGAACGTGTGGCGGAGCACGTCATGTGTGAGGCCAAACTTGGTGAAAACCTTTTGGCGCGTGTTGGGGATGTTGGTCGGGATGATCGGAAAGTCCGCCAGCGGGTAGGCGCGGAGCCAGGCCGCAAGGTTGGGATGGATGGTGACGTTGCGCTTCATGCGAACTTTTGAGACCTCGGGCTCGATGTGGATGGTGCCGGTGTCAAGGTTGACCGATGCCGGCTGGAGGCGGGAAATCTCGCCGTAGCGGATGCAAGGCCGGATACCGGCGAAGAGGCAGAGGGCGAAATGCGGCACCAGCGCGCCGCCCTCAAACCCCTCAAGGTAGGCCATGAGAGCACCGGCCTGCTTCGCCGTGAGGGTGGTGGCCGTGCCGCGCCGGTGGTTGATGCGGTGATGGGCGGTCTTCTCCACAGGGTTGGTGGCGACCCAGTCGTGGCGGAAGGCGAACTTGAAAAAGGTGGCGATGAGGCCGCGCCGGTTGTTGTAGGTTTTCAGGCACGGATGGCCCCGCTCAAAATAGGCCGTGAGCATGGCGGGCGTGAACTGGGAGACCGGGCCGGAGGGGAAGCGTTTGAGCAGGACGGCCAGCTCGTTCTCGATGGAACGAAGCTGGCGCAGCGAAAGCAGGGTGCGCTCCTGCTCCAGCTGCTTGGTTGCGAGGTATTCGGCCACCGCGCCGGCCAAGGGCTTCTCGCGCCCCGGCGGGCGGTAGTTGGCGAGGGCGAAGTCCAGCAGGCCGGCCAGAGGATGCTTGGTGGCCTGTACGCGGCGGAACAAGGCCTCGGCTTCGCGCACCTGCTCATTGGTCAGGCAGGTGGCGACCGTGTGCTGGCCGGAAGTGGCCTGCGCGGCGCGAGACTCAAGGGCGGACTTCTCGGCGGCGGCTTCCTCACGGGTGGGGAAGTTCTTGCGGATGCGGACGCCGGCAATGAAGCCGGACACCCGCCATGAGGTCGTGCCGTTGCGGTTTTGGAACCGGGAAACGACGAAGGATTGGTCGTGGGTCATCTTTAGGTTGCCACGTCAACTGGCAACCTAGCTTCGGGGAAAACTTAACTCGCTTTGAAATCGTGAGTTAAGTGGCGGGATGGACGGGACTCGAACCCGCGACCTTCTGCGTGACAGGCAGACGCTCTAACCAACTGAGCTACCACCCCAAAATTGGGAAAGGGATAAATCGTGAAACCGTCGGCATCCAAGTCAAGAGATTTTCCGATGTGGGTTCAGTTTCCCATAGATGGTGATGTGCTGCGAGGGTTTAAGGCGGAGCTACTTTAGTTGTGGACGGACTCATCTCAGATTAAAACGGCTGCGGGTTTCCCTCCGGTTGACCAAGGACAAGCGCCACGTGGCGGGCAAGGCGTTGGGGTGTTCAGGAAGACGTAGGCGAAAGTTACTTCGCTCAGTGAAGGTTCGATAGCCGAGAAGCTGCTCAACGCGTTTTTTCATTTTCTGGCACGCTGGTTTTCACCGTGCTATGGTTGGCTCGTGGGTTCATCTCTTAAACCACCGGCAAAGGGCATGCAGGGGGCGTAATATACGGAATCCGACATTCTCCTCCTCCGACATTCGCGTTGATTCGCCTCCATTCGCGGTTTCCACTCTTCCCCTCCATGAAAATCGTCCTCGCCTACTCGGGCGGACTCGACACGTCCGTCATCGTCAAATGGCTCCGCGAAACCTACGACGCGGAGATCGTCACTTTCGCCGCCGACATCGGCCAGGAGGAGGAGCTGCATGGCCTCCCGCAGAAGGCGCGCGCCACCGGCGCATCGAAGCACTACACGCTCGACCTCGTCGAGGAGTTCGCCAAGGACTACATCTATCCGATGATCCGCGCCAACGCGGTCTATGAGGGCCAGTATTACCTCGGCACGTCCATCGCGCGACCGCTCATCGCCAAGACGCAGGTCGCCATCGCCAAAAAAGAAAAGGCCGACACCGTGGCGCACGGTGCCACAGGCAAGGGCAACGACCAGTGCCGCTTCGAGCTCACCTACATGGCGCTCGCGCCCCAGCTCGCGATCATCGCCCCGTGGAAGCTAGAGAACTTCCGCGCCGAATTCCCCGGCCGTGCCGAGATGATCGCCTATTGCGCGCAGCACAAAATCCCCGTCGAGGCTTCGCTGAAGAAGCCCTATTCGATGGACCGCAACCTCCTGCACATCTCCTACGAGGCCGGCATCCTGGAGGACCCGTGGTTCGACCCGACGACCAAGGCCAACAAGGCCATGTTCAAGCTCTCCGTCTCGCCCGAGGACGCGCCCGACAAGGCCGAGTATGTCGAGCTCGACTTCGTCAAAGGCAACTGTGTCGCGGTCAACGGCCGGAAGCTCTCGCCCGGCAATGTCCTGAAAACGCTGAACAGGCTCGGCGGCAAGCATGGCGTCGGCCGCGTGGACCTTGTGGAAAACCGTTTCGTCGGCATGAAGTCGCGCGGGGTCTATGAGACGCCCGGCGGCACCATCCTCATGCAGGCGCACAAGCAGGTGGAGTCGCTCACGCTCGACCGCGAGGTGCAGCACCTGCGTGACTCGCTCATTCCGAAATATGCCGAGCTGGTGTATTACGGCTTCTGGTTCGCGCCCGAGCGCGAGGCGCTGCAGGCGCTGGTGGACGAGAGCCAGAAGTTCGTCAGCGGCACGGTGCGGCTCAAGCTCTACAAGGGCAACATCATCACCTGCGGCCGCAAGTCCCCCTACTCGCTCTACGACGACAAGATCGCGTCCATGGAAGGGGTGAAGAGCTGGTATAACCAGAGCGACGCCACCGGCTTCATCCGGCTCAACGGCCTGCGCCTCCGCGCGCGCAACCTCGCGCAACGCGGGCCGAAGGTGTGAACTTGGCCAATGAAAATATCTGTCTCCGGCGGCTCGCTGCTAGCCGCCCAATATTACCAATAATTCTGCGCCTCACACCCAAAGGAAGATCACTTAATGACAACCATGCTCAAAAAACATGCTCGTCTCGGTGAGACATTTCTTGCAGCCAAACAGTGCTATTAGGCCAAACGGGTGGCTGGGAAAAATGAGCGCATGACACGGAGCAAACCAAGCAGAAGGGAGGCGTCAACCGTTGATGATCAAGGGACGGAATGGTGACGGCCTTTGGCTTTAGCCGGCGGATGAGCTGCTGCCCCGCCCAGGGTGCAAGTTGCGCGTTGCGCCGCCCTCGCGCGGCGGGCAGCGTGGCGGGATGAAAACCCAACCGGTCGTCATCGCGGGGAAAATCCGGCTCAGGCATTTCGACCCCGGGTATTGTGGCGGGTTGGACAAGGCGGAGACGAAGGCGCACACCGAAAAGCTGGGCCGCCTACTGGGCGAGCAGCAACAGTTGCTCTATG
>JBAXLL010000211.1:0-4080 GCA_037134835.1 Verrucomicrobiota bacterium | reverse complement strand
GTGAGTAGGTCGGTGGGCTCGCTCATGGGCGGGGAGATTGGTAAATAGATGGCATCGGCACAAGCCCAGCGTAAAGGAAGCCAGTTTGTGCGTGGTGGTGCAGTTTGGCCGTTTTAGGTGGAGCGTGACGTCGAGGCGCGCTGTTTCCGGATTTCAACCTGACGCGCTGCCCCATTGTGCGACCCTATGGTGGGCGCGTGTAGACGCGGGGGCCTTGACCCGGTGCTAGCAGACTACCGGCGAGCCTTCCTCTCACGGCCCACACACATCGGCACTGGAGCTTTCGCCAAACCTTCCCGCTTGATCGAGGCGGGTGGCTTTGCCCGTCACCGTGTCCACCAGATAGAGCAGGCGGACATTGGCCGCCTTGGCGGTGCAGATCAGATGGCGGCCATCGGCCAGCCAGACCGGCTCCTGCACATCAGTATGGGGAACTTTTCCGGAAATAATCTTGGTGCTGCGGCTCGCGACCGAAGCCACGGCGACCTGGTAGTTTTTCCCGGAACGCACGGTGAAAGCGATCTTGTCCGGGTCGCCCCGGCTCCAGTCGGGCTCCGCGACGTAAGAGCTAATGCCACCGAGGTCGAGCGGCTGTGGCGTGCCGCCGGCGGCGGATATGAGCATGAGCTGCGGACCGGTGCCGCCCGAGAACAAGATGCGCGTGCCATCGGGCGACCAGCAGGGAGAGGACTTCAACGTGTCGGAACGCGTCAGCCGGCGGAGCCCGCCACCCTGCGATGCACCTGTATAGATTTCGGTCTGCCCGTCGCCGCTCAGCACCATGACCACCTGCCGGCCGTCGGGGCTGAAGCGGGCGCCATCATTGGTACCCTCGAGGCTGGCAAACGTGTCGGTGCGGCCCGAGGCGAAATCATACAGATAGATGTCCGGACGGTTGTTTTTAAAAAAACTCGTAAAGATCAGCCTCCCGCCGTCGGGCGACCAACGCGGCGTCCTCATGTCGGCCCGGTTGAATGTCACTTGGTTTACATAGGTGCAAAAAATGTCGCCCACATAGATGTCATCCTTGCCGCCGCGGGTGCTGACGAACGCCAGCCGTGAGGCAAAGAAACCGTTGAGCTTGCTCGTGGCCTTCACCGCACGGTCAGCCGCACGGTAGAGGGCATTGCGGCGGGCTTCGGCCGCGTCTTCGCCCTTGCCCGTGGCCGTCTCGCTGAGCACCGTCGCGCCCGCGCGGTCGCGCACGTCCACCCGAATCTGGCCCGCCGCCGTCTCGGTGAAGTTCAAGGCGAACTGCGGAGCTCCGGCCTCAATCAGGTAGCGGCCGTGGGCTTTGAATGCGTTGTTCGCGAGGGCGCCCAAATCCGCCGCACTGGCCGCAATGCTGATCTTGATCGGCACCTCGCCCGGATCGACAATGACCTGCAAATCTGGGGTCGCCGCCTGGCCGGTCAGGCTGGCGGCAAACAAGGCGGCAAGACCGGCAAGGAAAGGTAGACGCATGGGAAAAGCGGTATTGGTGGCCATTCCTATTTACAGCCCGGCCCAAGTTCACAACTTCAAACCCTCCTCGCCTTCATTTTTCTCCACGCCATGACCACCGACGTCCTCAAAGCCGCCCTCGCCCAAGTCAAATATCCCGGCTTCAGCCGCGACATCGTGTCGTTCGGCCTCGTCCGCACGCTGGAGTTTGCCGACGGCACGGCGCTCGTCGCGCTCGCGATCTCGACCGCCGACCCAAAAATCCCCGCGCAGCTCAAGCGTGAGGTCGAGCAGTGCCTGCGCGTCCTCCCTGGTGTGCACAAGGTGGAGGTGGCCATCGCCGTGACCGCACCCAAGGCCGGTCCCGCTGCGGGTGGCGGCAACCTCGCCGGCAACAACGCTGCGCCCAAGGCCATCAAGTTTGCGGTCGCCATCGCCTCCGGCAAGGGCGGCGTCGGCAAAAGCACGTTTGCCGTCAACCTCGCCTGTGCCCTTGCGCAGCACCTCACCGCGGCGGGCCGGCCTGGCCGTGTGGGCCTCATGGACTGCGACATCTACGGTCCCAGCGTGCCGCTGATGATCGGCCTGCACGGTGAGCGCCCCGAGGTCGAGGGCGAGAACACCATCATTCCCCTCGAAAAGCACGGCGTGAAGGTGATGAGCATGGGCTTCCTCGTGGACGACAACACCCCCGTCGTCTGGCGTGGCCCGATGATCATGAAAACCATCCAGCAATTCGTCCAAAACGTGAAGTGGGGCGAGCTGGACATCCTGCTCATTGACCTCCCGCCCGGGACGGGTGACGCCCAGCTCTCGCTTGTGCAGACCCTCCCACTCGACGGCGCGGTGCTCGTCACCACGCCCCAGCCCGCCGCCACCAACGTAGCCCGCAAGGGCGGGCTAATGTTCCAAAAGGTCAACGTCCCCCTACTCGGCGTCGCCGAGAACATGAGCTACTTCACCGACCCGGCCGGCCAGCGCCACACGCTCTTCGGCGCGGGCGGCGGTCAAAAAACCGCCGACTCGCTCGGCACGGTCCTGCTCGGCCAGGTGCCGCTCATCCCCGAAATCCGCGCCGGCGGCGACGCCGGCGCGCCCATCACCGTGACCGCGCCTGACAGCGAAGCCGCGAAAATTTTCCGCGACATCGGCGCCGCATTGCTCGCTCAACTCGCGCGCAAACCCGCCGCCACGTCATAAGACCCAACCTCGTGGCTAGGCCGTGGGTGCTTGCTCCGCGTCGCCGGTTTCGAAAAAACAAAGATCCCTGACAAAAGACGTCTCTGTTCCCGCCCACGCCGGGTTTGACACTCTCCACGCGTCACGTTGTTCTGCCGTCCGTTTTCCCCCTCACGCCCATGAAATCCCGCCACCTCCTTGCCCTCTCCCTCTCGGTACTAGTCGGCACCGGCGCCGCGCTCTTCTTCACGGCCGCCGCGCCCGGACTCACCGTCGCCAATAACCCCGAATGGAAAACCCGCGTGGAAAAATCCCCCCGCCACCTCGAGTGGGTCACGCTCAAGCACGACGGCCGCGAGGTCGGTGCCTACGTCGGCTACCCCGAGCGCAAAGACAAGGCCACCACCGTCCTCGTCATCCATGAGATTTTCGGCCACTCCGACTGGGTGAAGGCCCTCGTGGACGACATCGCTGCCGCCGGCTACATCGCCGTCGCGCCCGACCTCCTCTGGGGCACCGGGGCCAAGGGTGGCGGCACCAGTGAACTGACCAGCCAGGAGATTTCGCAAAAAATCAACCAGCTTCCCGCCGATCAGAAGACGGCTGACCTGAACGCCGCCGTGGACTACATCACCAAGCTCCCCGGAGCCAACGGCCGGATCGTCGTCGCCGGCTTCTGCTGGGGCGGCGGTGAGTCCTTCCGCTTTGCGACCAATAACAAGGCCATCAAGGCTGCGCTCGTATTCTATGGCTCGGCTCCGAACGCCGCCGACGCCATCGCCCGCATCACAGCCCCGATTTACGGTTTCTACGCCGAGAACGACATGCGCATCAACGGTGGCATCCCCGCCGCGACCGAAGCGATGAAGGCCGCCAGCAAGACCTATGAGCCCGTCATCTACGCCGGGGCCGGTCACGGCTTCATGCGCGCCGGCGACGACCAGCCCCCCGCCGCCACTGCCTCCGATCAGGCCAAGACCGCTTACGCCGCCAACAAGAAGGCCCACGAGGACGGTTGGAAGCGCTGGATGGACATCATGAAGAAAGTGACCGACGCCCCCGCCACGCCGGCGGCCACCGCCCCGGCCACGCCCAAGCCCTGACGCGCCGAAGCGACGCGGAAGGCCCGGTGCCTTTGCTGCAAAAATCTCGACGTCGCCCGCCCGCCCGGCGAGCATCAGACCGCAGTGCGGGCCTATAGCTCAATGGTCAGAGCAGGGGACTCATAATCCCTTGGTTCTGGGTTCGAATCCCAGTGGGCCCACCATCTTAATCAGCAATGAGTTAAGTCTGTTTTTAGAGCCTTTGTTTTATCTCATAAATAATCGCGTGTCCGGTCTGTGTCCGGTTTTTTAAGCTCTCGTTTTGCTTTCACCCTCGGGGACGTTCGCCCATGCAGGCCAGCATTTCCGGCGGTGCCCGCCGCCACAGCGTGAGTCAGAAACGGGTGCGGTGCTG
>JBAXLL010000210.1:0-4106 GCA_037134835.1 Verrucomicrobiota bacterium | reverse complement strand
TGACCGTGCTGATCGGAAACGCGGTCAGGTTGACCGCGCTACGAGCAGACCGCCGACCCAGCTGCAAGAAACTGAGATGCACCCATGGGACACCGGCGGCGGAAATCAAAATTGACACTCCGCCCCGGGTGTTTTCTCTCGGCAGTTCCTCTGCCCCGCCCCGGCCGATTTTAGGCCGTCACCCCTGCTGCCTTTCGCATGAAAAAATCACCCCGCTCCCGTTCTGCCTCCAAACTCGCCGCTTCGCCGGCTTACAAGAATGCCGCCCTCCCGGCGGAGAAGCGCGTCAAGGACCTGCTGGCGCGGATGACGCTCGCCGAGAAGGCCGAGCAGATGCGGTGCGTCTGGCAGGACAAGGCCAAGACGCTGGTGGACGAGCAGGGTAGCTTCGACCTCGCGAAGGCGCAGGCCGCGTTCAAGCACGGCCGCGCGATCGGGCAGGTCGGCCGCCCGAGCGACGCCGGCGCGCCCGCCGCCACCCCGGCCTTCGGCCAGACCGCGCGCGGCATGGCGGAGCTGACCAACGCCATCCAGAAATTTTTCCTCGAAAACACACGCCTCGGCATCCCGGTGATTTTCCACGAGGAGTGCCTCCACGGCCACGCGGCGCGCGAAGGCACGAGCTTCCCGCAGCCCATCGCACTCGGGGCCACGTTCAACCCCGCGCTGGTCGAGGAGCTGTTCACCATGGCGGCGTGGGAGGCGCGTGCGCGCGGCACGCATCAGGCCCTCACGCCGGTCGTGGATGTGGCCCGTGAGCCACGTTGGGGCCGCGTCGAGGAGACCTACGGGGAGGATCCGTGGCTGGTCTCGCGGTTGGGCATCGCGGCGGTGCGCGGGTTTCAGGGTGACCGGACGTTTGCCGACAAGCGGCGCGTGATTGCCACGATGAAGCATTTCGTCGCGCACGCCGAGCCGGAGGGCGGTCAGAACTGCGCGCCGGCCAATGTCTCCCTCCGCGTGCTACGCGAGGTGTTTCTCTCGACCTTCAAGGCCACCATCCAGCAGGGCGGCGCGATCAGCGTCATGGCCTCCTACAACGAGGTGGATGGCGTGCCGTCGCACGCGAGCCGCTGGCTGCTACGCGACGTGCTGCGGAAGGAGTGGGGCTTCCAGGGCTTTGTCGTCTCCGATTACTATGCGATCTGGGAGCTGGGTTTCCGCCCCGCCACCCATGGCCACAATGTCGCAGCCGACAAAAAGGAGTCTTGCGCGCTCGCGGTCCGCGCCGGCGTCAACATCGAGCTGCCCGATCCCGACTGTTACCTGCACCTGGAGGAACTCGTAAAGAAAGGCGTGCTCAAGGAGCGTGAGCTCGACGAGCTCATTGCGCCCATGCTGCTGTGGAAATTCAAACTCGGCCTGTTTGATGACCCCTATGTTGATCCCGGCGTGGCTGCGCGTATCGTCGGCTGTGACGCCCACCGCCAGCTTGCCCTCAAGGCTGCGCGCGAGGTGGTGACACTGCTGAAAAACGACGGCGGCGTACTCCCGCTGGACCCGAAAAAGCTCCAAACCCTCGCCGTCATCGGCCCCAACGCCCACCGCAGCCTGCTCGGCGGCTACAGCGGCGTGCCGAAGCACAACGTCACCGTGCTCGAAGGGATCAAGGCCCGCCTCGGCGGTCGGGTGAAGGTGTTGCACAGCGAAGGCTGCAAGATCACCGTTGGTGGCTCGTGGCAGCAGGACGAGGTGGTCCTCCCTGACCCAGTCGAGGACCGTCGCCAGATCGCCGAGGCCATGGCGATTGCGGCGCAGGCCGACGCCATCGTGGTGGCCTTGGGCGAAAACGAGCAGACCTCGCGCGAGGCGTGGGGTCTCACCCACCTCGGCGACCGTGCCCGACTTGACCTCATCGGCCGGCAGAACGAACTTCTGCGCGCGCTCGTCGCCACCGGCAAGCCCGTCGTGGCCGTGCTGTTCCACGGCCGGCCCAACGCGATCACCGAACTCGCCGAGGCCGTCCCCGCCATCCTCGATTGCTGGTATCTCGGGCAGGAGTGCGGCACGGCCGTCGCCGAGGCGCTCTTCGGCGACTTCAATCCCGGCGGCAAGCTTCCCATCTCCGTCCCGCGTTCGGCCGGCCACCTGCCGGTCTATTATAACCACAAGCCCTCCGCCCGGCGCGGTTATCTGTTCGACGACACGCGCCCGCTGTTTCCCTTCGGCTTTGGCCTGAGCTACACGACGTTCGCCTTCGGTCCGCCCCGGCTAAAAAAGAAAAAAATCAAACGTGGCGAGTCCGCTTCGGCGTTCATCGACGTGACCAATACCGGCAAACGCGCCGGCACCGAGGTCGTGCAGATGTATGTGCGTGACCTCGTGAGCTCCGTCACCCGGCCGGTGAAGGAGCTAAAAGGTTTCCAAAAGATCACGCTGGCCCCCGGCGAAACGAAGACCGTCGCCTTCGAAATCACCCCGCAAGACGCGCTCGCGTTTTACGACGTGAATATGAAATTTGTGGTGGAACCCGGCGAGTTCGAGATCATGATCGGCTCTTCCTCCCGTGATTCCGACCTCCAGAAGATTACCCTGACTGTCCTGCCCTGACCTCTGTTTTCCCAACCCCGACCTCTCCAATAACCATCATGTCCGCTCCCACTGAAAAACTGCCTTTGGCCGAGAAAATCGGCTACGGCGCCGCCGACGCCGCTGCGAACTTCGTGTTCATGTCCATGATTCTGTTTCAGACGAATTTTTATACGGACGTGTTCAAACTCTCGGCCAGCACCGCCGCCGCCATCTTGCTCTGGCCCCGCCTCTGGGACGCCGTGGCCGACCCCATCGTGGGCATCCTCGCCGACCGTACCAACACGCGTTGGGGTAAGTTCCGCCCCTGGATTTTGTTCACGGCCATCCCGTGGTTCGTCATCATGATCGCCGCCTACACGGTGCCGGAGGGCAAGAGCGTGGCTTGGCTTGCCGTCTATGCCGGCATCACCAACACGCTGCTGATGACGATCTACTCGATGAACAACATGCCCTACGCCGCGCTGGGCGGCGTGATGACAGCCGACGTACATGAACGCACCAGCCTCAACTCCTACCGCTTTGTGATGGTCAACATCGCGCAGTTTATTGTCGGCGGCCTCACGCTACCGCTCGTCGCCAGGTTTGCCCGCGCCCACAACGGCACCGAGGCCGGCGCGCTCACCGATGCCGACCGTGCTCACGGTTGGCAGTCAACCATGCTCATCTGGGCCGTCCTCTGCCTCGTGCTTTTCCTCATCACCTTCTTCACGACCAAAGAGCGCGTTCAGCCTGTCACCAGGCAAAAGACCTCCGTGGGGCAGGACTTTAGCGACCTCTTCGCCAATCACCCATGGTGGATCATGTTTTTTATGACGCTGGCCCACTTCGCCATCCTTTCGGGCCGGGGCGGCGCGATGTATAACTATTATCACCATTACGTGGACAAGGCTGCGATGTTCGACTGGCTCCAAAACTTCGGCCTAACCGCCGCGCCGCTGGCGCCCGGCCAGGTGACCACCGGCATTATGGATCACTGGCTGGGCTACATCGTCCACGGCACCCGCACCGACCTGGCCAGCTCCAACGTGGCCGACGTCTTCAACAGCATCATTAACATGGTTAACACCGGCACGACGATCGTCGTCATCCTGCTTTCGGTCGGTCTCGCCAAACGGTTTGGTAAAAAGATCGTGGCCGTGAGTGGCTTCGCCCTCGCCACCGTCGTTTGGGCGGCATTCTACTTGATCGCTCCCACCAACACCTGGGGGATGTTCTGGATCACCGTGATCGGCGCCATCGTCTATGCGCCGACCATCGCGCTCGTCTGGGCCATCTACGCCGACGTGGCCGATTACTCCGAGTGGAAGACCGGCCGCCGCGCCACTGGCATGGTCTTCGCCACCATCGGTTTCGCGCTCAAGTCCGGTCTCGCTATCGGCTCCTGGGGCTTCCTCACCATCATGGAGAAGTTTTTCGCCTACGACACCAAGCTGCCCGACGCCCCCGACGCCGTTCGTGGCTTCCACGTCACCGGCAACCTCGTGGTCGCGATGATGTTCGCCTTCTGCACCGTCATGCTCGCGCTCTACCCGCTTGGCAAAGCCCTTGGTGCTAGGGCCGAAAAAACTCAGGTA
>JBAXLL010000209.1:0-4134 GCA_037134835.1 Verrucomicrobiota bacterium | reverse complement strand
CGCTGGTCATTGGCTCAATTCTCATCGAGAGCATTTTCGACATCAATGGCATGGGACTACTCTTCTATCACTCGATTCAGAGCCGTGACGCCATGGTCGTCATGGGCGTGCTGCTCGTTGAGGCGTTGATGCTGCTCGCCGGCAACCTCACCGGAGACCTGCTGGTGACTCTCGCCGATCCACGTGTGCGTTTCAAATAATCTGCGGCCGAAAATCTTCCTGTGCGCCTCTCTCCGCAAACCCGCCGCCAGCTCCAACGCTTCCGCTCACACCGGCGCGGCTGGTGGTCGTGCTTGACGCTCGTGGTGCTGGCTGCCACCGCGCTGCTGGCGGAGCTGCTGGTTAGCAACCGCGCGCTGGTCATCCATTACCAAGGAAACTGGTTCTTCCCGAGCTACGGCGCGATCCACACTGGCCGTGAGTTTGGCTTCGATTACGACTACGAGGTCAATTATCGCGACCTGCGGACGCGACTCGCAGCCAACCGTAAGGGAGGCTGGGTGCTGATGCCGCCGGTACCGTATGGCCCGAATGAAAACACCTACGTCGGCCAGCAATTCGCCCCGCGCGCGCCAGCCGCCGCCACCCGCCACCTCCTCGGCACCGACCAGCTCAACCGCGACATTCTGGCCCGCCTGCTCTACGGGCTGCGCAATTCGCTGATTTTTTCCGTCGGCTTCGTCCTGCTTACCTACCTCCTCGGCGTCTCGGTCGGCTGCATGATGGGTTGGTTCGCCGGCTGGTTCGATCTCGTCACGCAGCGTTTCATCGAGATCTGGTCGCTGCTGCCGTTCCTGCTCGTCGTGATCATCGTCCGTTCCGCGCTGCCCCCCGGCGTGCAGTTCAACCTTGGGATTCTGCTCGGTGTGATCGTGGTGTTTTCCTGGGTCGGCCTCACTTACTACATGCGCACCGCCACTTACCGCGAGAAGGCGCGCGAATACGTCGCCGCTGCCGAGGTGCTCGGCGCCGGCCCGGGCCGGATCATTTTCCGCCACATTCTGCCCAACACCCTCGCCACGCTCATCACCTTCCTGCCGTTTTACGCCGCCGCCTCGATTTCCAGCCTCACCGCGCTCGACTATCTCGGCTTCGGTCTGCCGCCGCCGATGCCGAGCTGGGGCGAGTTGCTCCGGACCGGCACGGAAAATGCCGTGGATGCGCCGTGGATCGTAGCCTCGGCCTTTGGTGCGCTCAGCCTCGTGCTGGTGCTCATCACCTTCGTGGGCGAGGCGGTGCGCGAAGCCTTTGACCCGAAACGATTTGCCACCTACCAATGATTGCTGCATTTCCATGAAACTCCACCGCCTCATTCTTCCCGCCATAGTTCTCGTCCTTGCCGGTTGTGGCAAAAAGGATACCGCCGCCTCAGTAGCTAGTGGTACTCCCGTCGCCAACTTTCCCGGCATGGAGGCCGATCTTGCGCGCACCCTCAAGGAGCAGGCGAATTTTTACGTTTTTAAGCCATCGACAGATTTCGCCAAGGACACGGAGGGTCTGACCTGGCAGGACGGCTCCGATCTCCCGGAGTTCGCCGATCCTGCGGCGAAAAAAGGTGGCACTCTTCGGGCCTGGATGTCCGATTTTCCGAGCACATTTCGCACCGTTGGTCCCGACTCCAATGACAGTTTCCGCGGCTACCTGCTCGACAATGTCGAGATGAACCTGTTGCGACCGCATCCCAATGCACCCGGTCGGTTCTATCCTGAGCTGACCAAGGACTGGGCGGTGGACCGGGCGCACAAGACAGTTTTTTTCCACGTGGACCCCGCCGCGAAGTGGTCGGACGGCACGCCGGTGACCACCGAAGACCTCGTCTTCACCTTTTATTTCATGCGCAGCCCGCACCTGAACGATCCTTGGTCTAATGACTTTTATGCCAAAACCTATGAACGCATCACGATCTACGATGCGCACACCTTTGCGATCACGCTGCGCGAGCTGAAACCCGATATCGAAAGCCGCGCCGGCGAGCTTAACCTATATCCTAAAAAATTCTTCAAAGATTTCGGCCCGGGCTGGGAGGAAAAATATAACTGGCGTATCACGCCGACGAATGGCGCCTATTTGGTCCATGACGAAGACGTGAAAAAACAGGTCTCGGTCACACTCACTCGCAAGACTGACTGGTGGGGGCAGGACAAACGCTTCCTCCGCTACCGTTTCAACCCGGACCGGATCCGCCTCACCGTCATCCGCGAGCCGGACAAGGCGTTCGAGGCGTTCCTGCGCGGCGATCTCGACCTCTCGCCGATCGGCCTGCTTAACCAGCCCAAATACTGGTATGACAAGCTCGCCAACGACCAGCGCGATGTCGCCGCCGGTTATATCGTCAAGAGCACATTTTTCAACAACATCCCCTGTCCCGACCTCGGCCTGTGGATCAACGAGGCCAAGCCCCTGCTCGGCAATCGCGATCTCCGGGAAGGACTGCAATACGCCACCAATATGGAACTCATCTGCCAGCAATTTTACCGGGGTGACGCGGTGGTTCAGCAGACACGGTCTGATGGTTATGGCTGGCGCGTCCATCCTACCATCGCCGCCCGGCCGTTCGATCCCGTAAAGGCTCGTGAATTGTTCGCCAAGGCCGGTTTCACCAAACAGGGGCCCGATGGCATCCTCGTCAATGCGCAGGGCCAGCGCCTTTCATTCACTATCACGGCGTATCTGCAAAGCCTGCAGGACCGGCTCACCATACTAAAGGAGGAGGCGCGTAAGTCCGGTCTGGAATACAATCTCGAGATACTCGACTCGACGACCGGCTTCAAAAAAATGCTGCAAAAAGAGCATGATATCGCCCTCGCCGCGTTCAACCGCAGTGTCGAGATGTACCCGCGCTACTGGGAGTTCACCGCCGGGGTGAATGCCTACGAGGACGCCTACCTCGGCCCTGACGGCAAACCCGTGGGCAAACCCTCCGAAGGCAAGCCCAACCCCTCACCCAAGAAACCCAAGGTGCAAAACAACAACTTCACCTCCACCTTTATCCCCCGGCTCGACGAGCTCATTGAACAATATGATCATGCCGAATCCATGGAGCAGATCAAGACGCTGGCGGCACAAATTGAGCAAATCATCCACGACGATGCCAGCTGGATCAACGGCTGGAAGATGCCTTTTTACCGCCTTGCCTACTGGCGCTGGGTAAAATGGCCGGCTGGTTTCAGCGCTATGCAGAGCCGCGACCAAGAGGAGTTCTGGGTCATGTGGCTCGACCCCGAGGCGGAGAAGGAAACCACTGCCGCCAAGGCCGCCGGACGCACGTTTCCCCCACAAGTCCTCACCTTCGACCAGTTCAAGCAGCCATAGGCGCTTGCCACAAAAAAAGCACAAAGTTCACAAAACACCCTAAAGCACCTTGCACAGACTTGGCCTGTTTTGCGGTTCGACTACGGCATTCTCAAGTCTGACACCACATGAACGACCACGAAGCACTTCATCTCTGTGACCAGGTCCGCGAAACCGCGTTCGCCATCCACACCTACCACCGTTATGGGCATCTGGAAAAGATTTACGAGAATGCGCTGCGGCATCGGCTGGCAAAATCGGGCCACAAAGTGAGCCAGCAAATTCCCCTGCGTGTTTACGATGAGGACGGCACCCTCCTTGGCGACATGACAGCCGACATGATCGTTGCGGATGAACTGCTGATTGAGCTGAAAGCCGTCTGTGCGCTTTTAGATGAGCATACTGCTCAGCTGCTCGGCTATCTCCGTTCCGCCAAACTCCGCCATGGACTGCTCATCAACTTCGGCTCGGCCAAGTTCGAGATCAAAAAATACGTCTTATGATTCCGCCCTTTGTGTGCTTTGTGCTTTTTTGTGGCTAACGACCCTCCGCTTCTTTCCATTCGCGACCTCGTCGCCGGGTTCGAGACCGACGGCGGTTTCCTCCGCGCGGTGGATGGCGTCAGCTTCGACGTGACGGCCGGGCAGACGGTCGGTGTCGTGGGCGAGTCCGGTTGCGGGAAGAGCGTCACGGCGTTTTCGATCATGCAGCTCCTGCCGCGTCCACAGGGCAAAATCATTGGCGGCCAGATTCTCTTTGAGGGCCGTGATCTCGCCCGTGCCACTCCGGAGGAAATGCGCTCCGTCCGGGCGGCGCGCATCGGCATGGTGTTTCAGGGGCCGC
>JBAXLL010000208.1:0-4168 GCA_037134835.1 Verrucomicrobiota bacterium | reverse complement strand
GAATGGTGTTCTGAACCTGCGTCGCGATGCTCGCGGGCTGGAGAAACTTAAGCTCGAAAATCTTCATCACAATCCTGGTGCTCCCCGCCAAGCCGAGGGTGGAGCCAGAAATCAGCTCGGGCGAAGCCTTGACCGCCGAACCGGCGCCCTGCCCGTTCCCCGCACTCAACACGAGGAGAAATTTGTCCCCCGTGGGCACGACGCCGATGCCGTTGATCTGCAGCACGCTCAGGACCGCGTCGATGGCCTCACTCAGTGTGACGGGATTGGAAATGTTGATGGTGACAACGGCCGCCGGCAGGGTCTGCGGGCGAAGGACGATCTTGCCGGTCCACTGCTCTAGAAGGTCGAGCACCATCTGCACCGGCGCGTCGCGTAAGTTAAGCTTGTTGATGATGCCTGTGGGTGCAACGGCGGGTGCCGGGGGCACCACGGGCTGAACCGGCGCAGCAGCGCGCACGAGCCACGGAATGAGGACTAAGGCAAGGAGCGGGAACAGGCGAGGGAGACGCATAAAGGAAAGAGAGTGACGAAGGGGAAAGGGGCGAAGTGAGCAGTAAAGCGGTTGAGAAAGAGGCAAGCTGGCGGGTTTGTAAATAGCGATGTGCAGCAGATGACGGCAGAAAGCAGGGGGATGTTTCCGTGATTTTGCAGTTTTTGAAACTTGCCGGGCCCCGCCGCCCACCCCACCCTGCCGGGCGATGCCCAACACCTTCGGCCACCTCCTGCGCGTCACCACCTGGGGCGAAAGCCATGGCCCGGCCGTTGGCGCAGTGCTGGACGGCTGCCCGCCCCGCCTCCCGCTCACCGCCGGGGATATTCAGGCCGAACTCGACCGCCGTCGCCCCGGCCAAAGCGACATCACCACCCCGCGCAAGGAGGAGGATCGCGTGGAAATCCTCTCCGGGGTGTTCGAGGGCCGGACGACCGGCGTGCCCATTTCGCTCCTGGTCCGCAACGCCGACCAGCGGCCCGAGGCGTACGCCGAAATGCGTGACGCTTTCCGCCCCTCGCACGCCGACTTCACCTATCAGGCAAAATTCGGCCTCCGCGACCATCGCGGCGGCGGGCGGAGCTCGGCGCGCGAGACAGTCGGCCGCGTGGCGGCGGGCGCGATTGCGAAAAAACTGCTCACCCTGGGGGGCGCGGCCCAGCACGGCGCGCCGGTGGAAATCCGTGCCTTCGTCACCCGTATCCACGACTTGGCCGCGCCGCCGTCGGCGCTGGAGAATTTTCCCACGCTGGCCGAGGTGGAGGCCTCCGCCGTGCGCTGCCCACACCCGGAAACGGCGTCCAAAATGATCGCCCGCATCAAGGAAGCGCGCGCCGCCGGCGACTCTGTCGGCGGGATCATTACCTGCCGTATCCGGGGTGTGCCCCCGGGACTGGGCGAGCCGGTGTTCGACCGCCTGGAGGCCGACCTCGCCAAGGCGATGCTCTCACTCCCTGCGACCAAGGGCTTTGAGGTTGGCAGCGGCTTCGCCGGCACGCTGCTCAAAGGCAGCGAGCACAACGACGCCTTCGCCCCCCGTCCCCGCGGCGGTGTGCGCACCCTGACCAACCGCTCCGGCGGCGTGCAAGGCGGCATCAGCAACGGTGAGGAGATTTTTTTCAACGTGGCCTTCAAGCCCACCGCCACGATCCTGCGCCCACAGCAAACCGTCGACATCCATGGCACCGCAACCGAGCTTGCGGCCCGCGGCCGGCACGACCCCTGCGTGCTCCCGCGCGCCGTGGTCATTGTCGAGGCGATGGCCGCCCTCGTGCTGGCCGACCATTGGCTGCGGCAAAGCGCGCAGACCGAGACGTTCAAACTCTAGGTCGAACGGACGGAACGGATCCCAGGTCGCGCAGACCTGCACATGTTTCCACTCCGTCAATTCGGTCCATTCTGCCCAAAAAATGCCCGCCGCCAAACCGCTCGTCTATCTCATCCTCGGCGCCGCCGGCTCGGGCCGCCGCGAGTTGCTGGCCGACTTGCTCGACGGCGGGCTCGCCGAGGGCGATCAGGCCGCCGTGCTGCTGGCCGAGGGCGAAACACCCGACCCTGCGGACTCCAGGCTTGGCCCCGTCATCCGCTGGACGTTAAGTGACGGCACCATCGCCGCAACCCCGCCGCCGGACGCAACCCGGATTTTTTTCGTGACCGACGGCCGACGCAATCCCCTGGATCAGATTGAAGCCTTCAAGCCCTGGATGGAGGCGCACGGCGGCGAGCTGGCGCGCGTGCTCTGTGTCGTGAACTGCCAGCTTGCCGAGAAAAATCCGCCGCTGCTCGCGTGGTTCGACGCCTGCGTCCACTTCGCCGACGTCGTGCTGCTCAACCGGCGCGAAGGCGTGGAGAACAAATGGCTCTCGGATTTCCAAACGCACTTCAAGGGCCAGTTTTTTCCCTGCCTCTTCGAACTGGTGAAACACGGCCACGTGGCCAATCCGGCGCTCCTACTCGAACCCCAGGCGCGACGCATGTCGCACCTATTCGACGAGGAGCCAGACTGGATCTTTACGAAGGCCGACGGTCAGGTGCTCGAAGACGAAGAGGATGCCGAGGATGACGAGGAAGTCGAAGTCACCGCCGCCGCCGATCCCTGGCTCGCCCGGGACGCCACCGGCCGCCGGGTGAAAAAAATCCCGGAGATCGGAAAATTTATCGGCTGAAATCCGCGGGCCAAACCCCGGCCTACTTGGCCCCCGCCAAGGCCGCAGCGAACGCCCGCGCGTTAACGGTGATCGCGGGCCAGTTTCCCCCTCAGCGCCTTCCCCTCTGCGAGCAAGCTGCCCGCCGCGTGCCTTGCAAGGCGAGCGAAAGCGGAACCCCGGCATTTCCTTTGCGTCCGGCCGGCCGACCGGGTTGGATGCGGTCTCATGGAAATTCCTCCTCTCACCGGCGCGCAGAAAACCCTGCTGCGCAGCCTCGGCCAGACGCGCGAGCCCGACCTCAAGGTCGGCAAAGGCGGCCTCACGCCCGAGTTCTTCAAGGAACTCGGCCGCCTGCTCGCCGCACACGAGTTGGTCAAACTTCGCTTCCTCGGGGCCGACCGGCCCACCCGCGCCAAGTTCATCGAAAAAATCACGCGGGAATCCGGCGGTACCCTTGCCGGCGCGGTGGGCCACACGGCGCTGTTCTACCGGCCGAACCCCGATGCAACGCGGCGGAAGATCACGTTGACGTGAACGACCCAAGCGAATGCGTTGCCTGACCGCAGGCTTGGGGGAGCATCTTCACAGCACACGATCCATCATCCCCGCGCCACCGCCGGTGAATGCGGCGAGGTTCGCGAAAAAGTGGCTCACAATGGCCTCGTCCTGATCGTGGCGGCCGCCAGCGGTGTGCGGCGTGAAATAAAGGTTGGGGGTCGCCCACAGCGGGCTGGCCGGTGGCAGCGGCTCGGTCTCGAACACGTCGAGGAACGCCGCGTCAAGCCGGCCCGACCGCAGCGCCTCGATGAGTGCGGCTTCGTCCATCGTCGTGCCGCGGCCGACATTGTAGAAACGCGCGCCAGGCTTGCAGCAAGCGAGGCGGCGGGCGTTGACGTACCGCTGCGTGCTGGCGTTGTCGGGGAGGATGTTGACGACGTGGTCGGCGAGCGGCAGCACGGCGGTGAGCTGCTCCTCGGCCACGAGATGCACGCCCGTCTCGCTGCGGGCGCGACGGCGCAGTGCGTAAATTTTCATCCCAAAGGGCGCAAGCAGCTCGGTCAGCCGGCGGCCGATCGCACCGTAGCCGAGCAGCAGCACGGTCTGGCCGGTGAGTAGGCGTGAGGCGGCCCGGCGTGGATGGTAGGCCCAGCCACGGTCGCCCAACTGGTCGCGGTACGAACCGTGGAGCTGCCGGCCGAGCGCGAGCATCATCGCGAGAACATGCTGCGCGCAGGGGTCGGCAAACACCCCCGACATGCAGGTGAAGGCCGCGCCGCGCGCGCGGAACGCGTGCTGAAATTCCGGGGTGTCATACCGCGTGTAGCCCGCGCTCGTAACCTCCACCCAGCGCAGCCGCGTGCTCGCGAGGCAGGCTGCCGGTTCGGGCTGGCCGAGCACGATGTCGGCCTCGGCCATCGCGGGGTCGGGCGCGCCGCCGTCGAGCACGGAGGCCGAGGCCTGCGGGGCAAAGATGAGCCGGTGGGCGGCGAGGCCGGCGACGAGCTGCCGGTGGGCGGCGTCAGTGAAC
>JBAXLL010000207.1:0-4179 GCA_037134835.1 Verrucomicrobiota bacterium | reverse complement strand
GGCCTGCGTCTGCTTCAGCGCCTGCGGGACGAGGCCCACCGCTTCGCCAACACCTACAACGCCGACCTGCGCTCGAAAAAAATCCGCGAGAGCGTTCTCGACGATTTCCCCGGCCTCGGCCCCGTGCGCCGCGCCGCGCTGCTCGCACAGTTTTCCAGCATCGAAAAACTGCGCACCGCGAGCGTCGAGGAAATCGCCAAGACTCCCGGCCTCGGCCCTAAGCGCGCGGCGGAGCTGCGGGAATTTCTGGCCGGTAAAGGGTGATGCCGCAGTTTGGAATTTGGCTGTCCATGCGGCAGTTCCCGCGCCTGACAAGCCGCTTTTCCAAGACGCTCGAAAACCTTGAGCACTCCGTTGCCCTGCTCTATATGTTGAATAATTTCTGCCGGATTCACCCGATTTTGAGCATGACGCCCGCGATGGAAATTGGGATCGCCGACCATGTTTTGAAATTGGAGGAAGTGATCCTGCTTTTGGATTCCACCCTCGCGGCTGCGGCGTAAGTCAGTTAGCGACGGAAAAGTTCTCGTAGCAGGTGCAAGCTCAAACCAAGGCCGCCACAGGCACAACCTGAGACCAAGGCAGGTGCCCACATGGACCCAAATTCGTGACGAATACGAAATGCCATGAATGCTCCAAAGATTACAAGTCCAGCCATAACCCCAGCAATAGTTGGCCAGACACGCCGGGGTTTCGGATTGGTTTGAAGGGAGGGCGGCAATGATTCCTTAACCATTGCTGCAAAACATTGAAATAAGCGCTCAGGACAAGCCAATTTCAAGCTGCGCCACCACCCGAAAAACACCGGTTGACACCTTTATGCGAGGGGCAAACCTGCCGACATGAGAAACACGACGCCCGTGTCCATCACTGATCTGCTGCCTTCGATTGCATGGTTCATCATTTTTGTCGCGGCATTTTTCGGCGGGTTGCGCTGGCTGATCGTTAAGGATAGCCGTAAGGCCAATGCCAACCTGCGCGCACTGGCGGAACGGCTTGGGCTGGAATTCAGGCCGTCGCAAGGCCTGTTCAAGGGCTCGGCGCGGGTGGCCGGCACGTTGCGCGGCAAGCCGGTCGAGCTGTTCATCTTCACGACCGGCGTGGGCAAGTCGCGGACAATCTGGACGGCGGTGTCGGCCTAGCCGACAAGCACGGGTGAACTAACATTCAAGCTGGGCGGACGGAATTCTCTGACGAAGGTCGGTGAGTGGTTCGGGCGGCGCGGGCTGGCGACGGGAGACGCGGCCTTCGACGCGGAATGGTTCTTGCAGAGCAACCGGCCGGAGTTTTTCTCGGCGGCGCTGCTGCCGGAGCTCCGCGCCAAGCTCATGGCTACGCACGCGGCGGGATCGAAAGGCAGCTTCACGCTCAAGGAAGACCTCGGTAAATATGCCGAGATCGGCTCGTTCTCAGACGCCAAGCGTTGCGTTCGCTTCCCGGCGCTCACCGACATCGTGTGCGACCTGGCCGACATCGCCGAAGTCGCGCCAGACGGCGACGGCGCAGCGCGGCGGAGTTGAAGGGGGTGCATCGCGTGCCCCTCCTACTCCGGGCTTGCGAAACTTTTTCCGTTCCGCATGGTCTCAGCCCTCTATGAAACGTCTCCTCCTTCCCACCGCATTGTTCCTCTCGCTTGGCGCGCTCCTCCGCGCCGCTCCGCTCAGCGTCGGCGACGCCGGCCCGGCCGTCACCGGCACCGCCGAGACCGGCAAGCCGCTCGACCTCGCCGCCACCTACAAGGCGAACAAATACACCCTCGTCTATTTCTACCCGAAAGCCTTCACCTCCGGCTGCACGACCCAGGGCTGCGCGCTGCGCGACAGCTATGACGAGCTGACCAAGCAGGGCGTCACCGTCGTCGGCGTGAGCGTGGACGACGTGGCAACGCAGAAGAAATTCCACGACGAATACAAGTTTCCCTTCCCCCTCATCGCCGACACCGACAAAAAGGTCGTGAAGGCCTTCGGCCAGGCCGGTCTCTCGATGGCCTCGCGCGAGTCCTACCTGATCAACCAGGAGGGCAAGGTCGTGTATCATGACACCAACCAGACCGCCTCACAGGCCACTCAGGTGCTGA
Organism: Verrucomicrobiota bacterium; assembly: GCA_037134835.1. Lineage (GTDB taxonomy): Bacteria > Verrucomicrobiota > Verrucomicrobiia > Opitutales > Opitutaceae > CAIYUN01. The sequence continues at coordinate 2,102 of JBAXLL010000207.1, read as the reverse complement.
ACTTCCTCTCACGCCAAGCCGGCGCGCCGGCCCCGGCGGCTCCCGCCGCCAAGCCGGCAGACGCCAAACCCGCCGCCGCTCCCGCCGCCCCGGCGGCGAAATGAGGCCGGGCCGGCTACAGGTTCAGTCCCATCTTCCGAGCGCGGCGCAAGCCGCGCTCTTTTTATTTTATCAGGACGGACCGTCATCCGCAGGATTGCGCCGGGGCGCCGGCCAGCGACACCCCGGCTTACAATTCCTCGTCGGCTGACGCGCCGAGCAGTCCGGCCGACGGATTTTCGCGGACGCGCGCGAGCCAGCCGGCGATCAGCGGGCCGCCCGGCGGATCGGGCCAGGGTGCGGCGACCAGATCAATGACGTGCAGCGCGCCGTCCGCCCCACGCACGAAATTGCGGGCATGCAGGTCGGCCACGAGCCAGGGCTGGGCGGTCTGGCCGGGCGCGCCGAAAAAAAACAGCCGCGGGTGGTCGCGGTCGGCGCGCAGGAAACGCGACGGGATCTCGATGAGGGCGGCCGGGAGCGCGCGCGAGGTGTCGTCGCCCTGTGGGAGTGGTTTCCCCAGCGCCTGCTTCGCCACCAGGATGCCTTCGCGGGTGAGCCCGAGCACCTCGGTCGCCATGCCGAGCTGGTGGATGAGGAGCAGCTTGGCCAGCAGCAGGCGGTAGGTGCCGGGAACCGATGTGGCCGTGATCTTGCCGTCCTCGTCGCGAGTGTAGGCAAAGCCCGAACCAATGGCGCCGCCCTCGCGGAAAAAATAAAATTTGTAGATCGACCGGTCCACCCCCGCGAAGGCCAGCGCCTCCACGCCGCCGCCTTCGCGCGCGAGCTGGCGGGTGTTGGCCTCAAAGATGTCCTCGCCGTCGGCCTGAAAGCCAAACGTCTCGAGGCTCACAAACGGCAGCCGGCGGCGGAACTCCCGGAGCGCGTCGCCCAGCGCCGTCCACACGCCGCCTGCGCCCTCCAGCAGGCTCACTTCGTCCTCGGGGAGGAGGGCGAAATCGCGGTCTTGATCTGAGCGGATACCGCATTGCCCTGCCGCCGCGACCAGTTGATCGAGTGCCCAAAGTCGCTGCCAGTGACCGTCCAGAAGGTCGGCCCTTTCCTGCGGGCCGGGGAGCCGGCTGCCGCAGAGGCAGGTGTCTTTTCCGGTGAATGGGTCTTGCATGGTGCGGGCATGCGCGGAGGTTCGCGCGCGGTGGCGAAATGGCAAATGGAAGTTGCCGGAAATTTTTGGCAGGTTGCTGACAGGTTGCTCGGAGCAGCCAAAGGCGGGGGCGGGGGAACGCAATCCTCCACCGCTGGCCCACCCGAGGCTCTGCCCATCTCGCGGGGAATGACCCGGGTTCCTTTCCGACCCAGCCCGCATTAACCTGATGCGACGGGGGCGGTCGCGCTCCCAGCGGCGCGCGGCTTGCTTTGCCGGCGACAGCCGCTGAATCTAACGCGGCGTCCGTCCATGCGCACTTTTTTCGAAATTCTGCTCCAATTGCTCGTCATCCTCGGCCTCGTGGCGGCCAACGGCTTCTTCGTGGCGGCCGAGTTTGCGCTGGTCAAGATGCGCGCGAGCCAACTCAAGCCGATGGCCAAGACCGGCGGCTGGCGGGTGCGGCTCGCGCTGCGTGCGCTCGACAACATGGATGCCACGCTGTCGGCCACGCAGCTCGGCGTCACGCTCGCCAGCCTTGGCCTCGGCTGGGCAGGAGAACCGTTTGTCGCGCACCGCCTCGAGCCGGTGCTCGCCTGGTGTGGTGTGACCACGCCGGCCACGGTGTCGGCGATTGCCTTTGGGGTGGCGTTCGTGGTGATTTCGTTTCTCCACATCGTGCTCGGCGAGCTGGGGCCCAAATGGATCGCGCTCCAGCGGCCCAAGCGCATCACCCTCCTCGCGGGCGGGCCGCTGATAGTGTTTTACTATGTGTTTTTTCCGTTCATCTGGCTGCTGAACCGCGCAGCGGGTAGCCTCCTCGGGTGGCTGGGGCTGGAGACGGCCGTCGGCGAGCAGGCACCGAGTCCGGAGGAGCTGGAACATGTTTTCAGCCATGCGCGGCACGCCCATCCTGGAGATGCGCTCATCAACCGCCTCATGATCCGCTCGCTGCGTC
>JBAXLL010000206.1:0-4193 GCA_037134835.1 Verrucomicrobiota bacterium | reverse complement strand
AGATTGAACATCCCCAAGGCAACGGCGTCAGAAGTGTCCGTGGCTTCTTCGAGTCTCGGTAGTCGTTTCGAGCGGTGGGTGAGAAACAACGACCCGCCGAGGATCGCGCCGCCAATCGCGGCCGGCACGGTGAACCATGTGATCGATGGCTCGACGAGGGCCATCAAGGCCAGCGCCCCGGCGACCAGTATTCCGAGCGCGTTGCGGAATTGATCAAAGCCTGTAGCCACGGCTGCCCCTTTGGAAAGTGTTGCCGACCCTGATTGATCTTACGGCCGCGACAAGAGGCCCGTTCCGGCTTTCTTGCCAGGTCAACAGATTTTCACCATGGAGGTCCATGGAGACCCATGGAGCTGCAGGCTGAGGGGCCTGGCGGCCGCCTTTCAGGCGGCCGGCGGAGATGCAAAAAGGCGAGAGTGAAAGAACCCTGGATTCATGAGGTTCTTTCACTCTCGCCTTTTTGCATCTCCGCTCGCCCGGCGAAGCCGGGCCACCAGGCCCTCGATGTCAGATCACACCCTTCATGATCTTCATGCGCTCCATGGTTGACGCTCTGGGTGTTGATCTTCTCCATGGATCTACACGGATCTCCATGGTAAATGCTCTCGATCTGGCTCTAGCGCTCCGCGTAAATCGCCGCGCGCTTGCCGCGGATCCACTGGCTGGCCGCTTCCATGTAGAGGTAGAAGACCGGCGTGATGTAGAGCGTCAGCGTCTGCGACACGATCAGACCACCGACGACCGCGAGGCCCAGCGGGCGACGGGCTTCCGCGCCGGCACCGAGACCGAGCGCGAGCGAGCCGAGCAGCCCGCCCGGCAGCGTGGGCCGCAGCCGCCACCGCTCCGGCGGCGGCAACAGCACCGACCACATCGCCCACCGCAGGCGTTGGCCCGGCGGCGCGCGGCGCCGCCAACGGAAGCCGGGGCCGTGCCACTCCTCGCCGCTTGCGCCCGTGCAAGGCGCAACGGCCAGCGTCGAACGCCCAGCCGCCCAGCTCGAGGCGGCGCTCAGATTCGGGCGCACGGCGGATGCCAGGGTGGTCGCTTGCACGTTGAAAGCCGGGGTCAGACGGCAAAGGGTGGCGGTTGAATGCTGGGCGTTGGCTGCTACACCGGTGAGGGCAGAGCCACGAGGATCTTCCTGAGCACGGCTGCAACCGCCTGCCGCTCTTCCAGCGCGTCCGGACCAGGCCGGGCCCGCGACAGCCGGTGCGAGAATACCGGAATGGCCAGTTCCTGCACATCCTCCGGCAGGACAAAGTCCCGCCCTCCCAGCAGCGCGCGCGCTTGCGCCGCCCGCTTCAGCGCCAGTCCGCCGCGCACCGAGATGCCGGCCTTGAACTCCGCCTCGGTGCGCGTCGCCGCCACAATGCGCAGCATAAATTCGAGCACGGACTCTTCCACGAACACCTGCGCGACCAATGCCTGCAATTGCAGCACATCTTCGCGGGTCGCCACCGGCTCTAGCGCGATGGCGTCGTAGGTGCTGTGCGCTGCCCGCAGGATGTCGAGTTCGGCCGCCGCCTCCGGGTAGCCCATTTGCAGCCGCATCAGGAAGCGGTCGAGCTGGCTTTCCGGCAGCGGAAACGTTCCTTCATAATCCACCGGATTCTGAGTGGCAAACACCATAAACGGCGTGCCGGCCGTATGCGTCCCGCCATCCGCGCTCACCTTGCCCCGTTCCATCACCTCCAGCAACGCGGACTGCGTCTTGGGTGTGGCGCGGTTGATCTCGTCCGCCAGCACCACGTTGGCGAACACCGGACCCCGCTTGAACACAAACGCCCTCGCCTGCTCGTCGTAAATGCCCACGCCGGTCACATCGCTCGGCAGCAGATCACTCGTGAACTGGATGCGCGCAAACGCGCAGTCCATCGAGCGCGCCAGCGAGTAGGCCAGCGTGGTCTTACCCACGCCCGGTAGATCCTCGATCAGCAGATGCCCACCGGCCACGAGGCATACGAGCACCTGATCAATGACGGCGTCCTTGCCCTTGATCGTGACGCGCATGTTGTCGCGGATGCGGTCGAGCACCACACGGGCGTCGGCGATGGCGGGGCCGGGGACAAAGTCGCTCATGCGCCAAACGCTGGGCAAAATTTTTCCCATCGCAAGCCCGGCGATGCGGTCACCCGGCGTGATCAGCGGGCCCTCTGACCGGCCAGGCTGGTGCGAGCATGTTGCCGTCAGCGAAATGCGGCCCCATTGGCCGAGTTCTGCGCGGCCTCTCCGGCCGTGATGCTTCCCTCCTGCACCAAGGCGCGAAGGTGGTGGTCGAAAGTGTTCATCCCTTCCTTTTTTCCCGTCTCGAGCACCGACTGCATCTGCGGGATGGAATTTTTTCGGATGAGATGGGCCAGCGAAAACGTATTTTTCATCACTTCCACCGCCAGCACCCGGCCGCCGCCAATACGCGTGAGCAGCTTCTGGCCGATCACGTAGGCCAGGCTGAGCGAAAGCTGCGTGGCCGTTTCCGCCGTGCGCTCGGGCGGCATGACATCAATGATCCGGGTGATCGTGCTGCGCGTGTCCCGCGTGTGCAGTGTGCTGAAAACCAGATGTCCCGTCTCGGCGGCGGTGAGCGCCAGCGCTACCGTCTCGGCGTCGCGCAGCTCGCCGACATAGATGATGTCAGGGTCCTCGCGCAACGCGCTGCGCAGGCCGGCGGCGAACGACGTGAGGTGGCTGCCGACCTCGCGCTGGGAGAAAAGCGCGCGGTCACTCTCAAAAATATACTCTACGGGGTCTTCCAGCGTGATGACGCGGGCCTGGCGGGTGCGGTTGAGGTGCTTGAGCATGGCCGCGATGGTGGTGGACTTGCCACTGCCGGTCGGACCAGTGACCAGCACCAAGCCCTGTTTCAGCTCGCAAATTTCCTGCCACACGAGTTCGTCGGGCAGCCCGAGCTCGGCGATGTCGGGAATGTGCACCGGCAGGACGCGCAGCACGGCGGCCAGCCCGTCTTGATCGTGAAAGACATTCAGGCGAAAGTTCATCTTTTGCTCCTCCCAATACCAGCTGGCATCCACGTCGTCTGGTGGCGTGAGGCGCAGCCGTGAAACTTGGACATCGCTCAAAAACGGCAGGATCAGCCGCTCCGCCAGTTCTGGCGTTAACGGGGCCGCACCGGGCAGCACGACGATGTCGCCGTCACGGCGGTAATGCGCCGGACACCCGACCTTCAGGTGCAGGTCGGAATAGGGCGAGACCTTGCCCGCCTGCCCGGCCGGCATGACAAACTTGCTGAGCAGGTCATGGCCGGACAGCATCTGGTCGCCGACGGGATAGATGGGGGCACTTAGGGGATGTGACATGGGGAAAGGGCAGGACAGGCAATGTTGCCAGGATGAAGACCGATCAAATTTTATCCCACGGGCGGTCGCGGGCTGGATCGCGGCCTTCATCGAAATCAATGAGATCAAAGGCGGTCTCGACGGGCCGGCCCGCGAGCCCAAATTCGACCACCCGTTTTGCCAGCATCACGGAGCGGTCGTCCCGCCAGCCAATTTTGGTCATGAAACGGTTCCAAATCAGGCAGTCCTCGTCGCTGTGCGGCGTGCCGTGCGCCTCGGCCCAGGCGAGGATTTCCTCATCCGTGCCGCCGGCGATCGTCCGCGCTTGGATCTCGGCAAAGCGCACCCCGAGGAAACGGCAGGCTCGCGCGTCAAAGAAAAACAACTGCGTGGTATCGCCGAGGTTGGCGACAAACTCGGGCGGCAGCTGGCCGGCCGCGTGTAGGCGGATTTTGTCGAGCATGCGCCCGAAATAGACCAAACGGCCCACTTTGACGTAAGGACTGCGGAGACCGGGGACAGTAGGCATATAAAAATTCAGATGAGAAATAGCGGATTGGGCATGGCATGACCCGGCGGACGATACAGGGAATTCATGGACGACGGAGATAGACCCAGGTCACCAGCGCGGCAGCGACGAGCGTGGGGGTGTTGATCCACCACGCGCCAAACGGGATGCGATCATGATAGGCCTGCACAAGCCGCCAGACGCCCCAGCATTTTAGCCCGACGAGCACCCAGCCGAGCACCAGCACCCGCTCCGAACGCCGGCTCCGCCGCACCCGCGGCACGACCGGACGCACCTCTGCCACGAACGCACGGTGGTAGTCCTCGGCGGCCGAACGCCTCGTGAACAGCGAGAAGAAATTGGCGAGCACGGTCGTAGCATGGCACGGTGCC
>JBAXLL010000205.1:0-4210 GCA_037134835.1 Verrucomicrobiota bacterium | reverse complement strand
TCAGCCTGGTCAACAGTTTCATGGAGTACTTTTTCCATCGCTATGTGCTGCATGTGCCCGCAATCCCGTTTTTGCGGCGGCTGTACCGGCAACACACGCTGCATCACGCGCTCACGCATATCATCCGACGGCAGAGCCGGGACGGCCGCGGCATCCTGTTTATCGAAAACAAATTTCCCATCACCGAGCCCGGTCAGCACGAGGCCGCGTTCTTCCCCTGGTATTCGCTCGCGGTGTTCGCGGGTGTGCTGTCTCCGCTGCTGGCGCTGCTGCAATGGCTCGCTCCGTCGTTTCCATGGTTTCTTGCCGGCTTAGCGGCGCTCGCAGTCTCGCTCTCACTCTACGAGGTGCTGCATGCGATCAACCACTGGGCGTTCGAGCGCTGGGCACCGCTGCTGGAGCATCCGCGCTGGGGCGTGTTCTGGCGCCCAGTCTACGGCTTCCATCTGCGCCACCACGCCGTGACCGACTGCAACGAGTCGATCTCCGGTTTCTTCGGCCTGCCCCTCGCCGACTGGGCGTGCGGGACGTGTGTGATCCCGGAGACTACCCGGGATGGTTGCCAGCCATACGCCCCTACCCGTTGTCGGCGTGCCCGTCGAAAGCAAGCAACTCCATGGACTCGATTCGTTATTCTCAATCGTCCAGATGCCTGGTGGCGTGCCGGTCGCAACCGTCTCGATCGGTGGGGGACGAAACGCTGGACTGCTTGCCGTGGCGATCCTCGCTACCTCGGATCATCAACTCCAGACGCGTCTCCTCCGATTCAAGGCTGGCCTCGCCGCCGAATCGCGGCGCCGTGGAAGGCGGTTACAAAGGCGGATACTAGCTAGTGCCTAAATCGCGCACTGATTTTTCGAATGGATGCCTCCTCCCAGTCCACAAGTAAGTACGGCTTCGATTCACATCGACCTGCTGCTCGGGTTGAAGATATTTGCAATTTACCGCCACCGGGCAGATACATCGCTGTGATCCGAATGAACGTTGCCATTGTTTTCATTATTCTGACGGCCGTCCTGCTGCTGGCAGGCTGTCAGACAACGCGGGCAGGTTATGCCTCGGCTCCCTATACCGTTGTCCTCACCGCCGACAGAGTCGAGCTGCGTGATTACCCCGCCTTGTCCCTCGTGGAGACAACTACCGCCCTGGATGCAAATGGGTCGGACGGCAGTTTCGGTCGCCTGTTCCGCTTTATCAGCGGCAATAATTCTTCTCAACAAAAGATCTCCATGACCACCCCCGTTTTCATGACGGGCGGTGAGAGCACCGGCACGATGGCATTTGTTCTGCCGGCCGGTTTGTCCGGCACACAGGTGCCCAGCCCGGCTGATGGAAAGGTCGCGGTGCGGGAGCTGCCGCCGGGCCGTTTCGCCGTGCTGCGTTACAGAGGCGGGCGGAACGCGAAGAACGAAGTCGAGGCGCTTGCTCGGCTGCGGTCATGGCTGCTGCAGCAAGGGTTGAAAGCAACGGAAGCGCCCCCCGTGTATGGATATTTCGATCCGCCGTGGACCCCGTGGTTTTTAAGGCGTAATGAAGTGATGCTCCGACTGGTGTCGCCCCCCTGACTTATCCACTCTCGTTGACTGAATTCATCCACATTTTTCCAATGCTTGTGGCGACCGCCTTAGCGGTCTCGGTGGTCGGTTTTTTCCGGGTGGTGTGGTTCATCAGCATCGGCTACGGCTACGCCATCGCGGCAATGGCCGGGCTGCTGTCCTGTCTGGCTGGCTCCGGTTTGTCTTGGATGCTGGCGACCCAACTCGTGCTACTGTTTGCCTATGGGGCGAGACTTGGGACCCATGTGCTGATGCGCGGCGGACAGGCGGCCTATCGGCGGGCGGCCCAGGCCAGTTCCCGCGAAATCAACATCGGCCTAGGCAAAAAATTTATGATCTGGATCGCGGTCAGCCTGCTTTATGTCATGATGTTTTCGCCGGCGGCCTTCCTTTCCCGTCAGCCCCCGGCGGTGCCGGCGCTGGCCGTGGCGGGTCTGATACTGATGACCGCGGGCCTCGCCTTGGAAGCGGCGGCCGACTGGCAGAAGTCCGCGGCGAAAATAATCGCCTCGGAGCGTTTCTGTGATCGCGGTCTTTTCGCGTGGCCTCAGGTTCGCGGTGCACGGAGGGCGGCCAATTTAGTCAGCACGGGCCGGAGCGGGTAATAGACGGCGGCCACGATGATCGGAACGCTGATGAGCCACGCGGTAAAAGCGTGGATGCCGGCCCAGCCAAAACGCTGGAGAAAATCGCCAATGGAGGCGTCGCGAAACGTGCTCACCATGTCGAGGATGGTGAAGCGGTTTTCGTGGTCGCGCCAGAGCCACTCGCCGAGACGGACGAAAACAAGGATCAGCACGAGCTGGAACGCGCCGAGGAGCTGGTTGAGGGTTTGGAGAATCGGCTGGTTCATGCGCAGGGCGAGACCGACGCCAAGGTTGAGGAGCGAGGTAAAGCCGAGAAACGGGAACAACGCGCAGGCGGTGCCGACCGCGAAGGTGGCGGCGAGCTTCTCAGGTGTGACTCCCTGAGTGAGCTGGGCGAGGATGGGGTCGCCGAGGCGGCGGTGCCAGAAGCCGGGCTTCGGTGAGGTGGTCACGCGGTGAAGAGGGACCGGGCGCTGAGGAGATAAATCACCACGCCGAGTGCGGCGAGCACGCCCGGGATGAGGAGTTTGCCGGGGCGGCGCGTGCCGAAGACCTCGCCGAGCTGGTCGCTGGATTTGATGCGGAAAAGCTCGCCGAGCATGTAAAGCGACATAGCGAGGTTGCCCCAGAGGATGATGGCGACGAACCAGAGGATGCGCGCGCCGGCGGATTGCTCCTTCCAGAGAACCCAGACGGCGAAGGTGATGAACGCCCAGTAGGCGTCGAACAGCGTGGCGATGAACCATGGATGCGTGAACACGTCACGCGGGACGCCGAAGAGCGGGCAGCGCAAGCTGGCCCAACTGGTCACGTCCAGCATGGAGGCCATCACCAATAGGAACAGGGCGCGAAGGAGCAGGAGCATGGAGGAAATCACAGGCTGAGGTTATTCGCCCGCGTGTGCAACGTCTGCACCACGGAAATGTTTCTCATGGCAAACGCGGCCTCACAGTAGCTGAGGTAGTAGGTCCATTTGCGGATGAAGCGTTCGTCAAAGCCCAGCGCGCGCACCTCGGCGAGGCGGGCGGAAAAACCCGCCCGCCAATGCCGCAGCGTGCGGACGTAATCGTGGCCGAAATCCTCCGCGTGGTGGAGCGTGAAGCTGCCGGCGCGTGTGAGCTGCTCGTTGACGCGGTTGAGCGAGAGCAGGAGCGAGCCGGGGAAAATGTGCTTCTGGATGAAGTCCACCCCGCGCCGGAACTGGTCGTAGCGCGCGTCGGGGCAGGTGATGAACTGGAGCGCGAGCAGGCCCTCGGGCTTGAGCACGCGGTCGAGCACGCGGCAGAACTCCGGCAGGTAGCGGTGGCCGATGGCCTCCATCATCTCGATGGAGACGATCTTGTCGAACGCGCCGGACAGCTCGCGGTAATCCTGCAACCGCACCTCGATGCGGTCGGCGAGGCCGGCGGCGGCGACACGGGCGCTCGCGTGGTCGAACTGCTGCCGCGAAATGGTTACGGTGGTGACGCGGCAGCCGTAGGTTTGCGCGGCGTGGAGGGACCAGCCGCCCCAGCCGGTGCCGATTTCCAAAACATGGTCGGTGGGCGCGAGGCGGAGGCTGCGGCAGAGCACGTCGTTTTTTTCGCACTGGGCCACGGCGAGTGAGAAGTGCGGCGCGTGGGCCGGCCACTTGGCGGCGGAATACATCATCGCGGGGTCGAGCCAGAGGGCGAAAAAGTCGTTGGAGAGGTCGTAATGCTCGGCGATGTTGCGGCGGGCGGTGGCACGGGTGTTGGGGCGGAGGGCGTGGCCGAGGCGGTTGGTGAGGTGGAGGAAATTTTGCGCGAGCGCGCGGGCGCGGCGTGAGCCGGAGAGGCCTGGCGTGCCGTCGAGGTTGAGGAGGAACCACGCGACGACGGCGGCGAGGTCGGGTGTCTCCCAGTCGCCGTCTATGTAGGATTCGGCGAAACCGATGTCGCCGGCCCAGAGGCAGTTTTTGAAAAACGCTTCGCGGCGCACGCGGATGACGGCGGCGGCGGGCAGGCCGAGGGGGAGGCGGCGGGTGTGGGCGTCGGCCTGTGAGCCGAAGTCGGCGGCGCTGCCGTAAGGCAGTTCGAGGCGCAGGTG
>JBAXLL010000204.1:0-4223 GCA_037134835.1 Verrucomicrobiota bacterium | reverse complement strand
GCCGGCACGCTTGCCGTGGTCGGCCTCGCCTCACTCTACAAGTGGAATGAGTTCTCCGGCGGCGGCAGCGCCGTCGCCGAGAGTGTCGGCGCGCGCCGCGTGGAGCCGAACACCAGCGACCTCCGTGAGCGCCAGCTCCTCAACGTCACCGAAGAGATGGCCATCGCCGCCGGCCTGCCCGCACCCGCTGTCTATGTGCTCGATGACGAGCCGGGCATCAACGCCTTCGCTGCCGGCCTCACGACCAGCGACGCCGTCGTGACCGTCACGCGCGGCACGCTCGACAAGCTCACCCGCGATGAGCTGCAAGGCGTGATCGGCCACGAGTTCAGCCACATCCTCAACGGCGACATGCGGCTCAATCTCCGCCTCACCGCCATCATTTTCGGCATCCTTGTCATCGGCCTCGCCGGGCGTGGCGTGCTCTGGGCGCTTTCGCGCGGCCGCATCAGCTCGCGCAACAGCAAAAACAGTGGCGGCATCATCATCGCCGCTGGCGCGATCGGTGTCGCCTTGCTCGCGCTTGGTTATGTCGGCTATTTCTTTGGCCGGCTCATCCAGGCGGCCGTCTCGCGCCAGCGCGAATTTCTCGCCGATGCCTCTGCCGTGCAGTTCACGCGCAACCCCGGCGGCATCACCGGCGCGCTCAAAAAAATCGGCGGCTACGCGCTCGGCTCTACGGTAATCGCCCACAACACCTCGCAGATCAGCCACTTTTTTTTCGCCCAGGGTTTCCGCTCCAACTTCGGCGGCGCGTGGGCCACGCACCCGCCGCTGGACGAGCGCATTCGTGCCGTTGACCCGCAGTTCGATGGCAAAATGTTCGACCCTCCCGAACTCGTGGACGTGGAGCACGAAAATTTTCTTGAGGCCGGCTTCGCCCCCACGCTGCCCTCGCGTTTCGGGCCGCTCAAGCCTCCGCCCCGCCGTGTAGCCATCCGACCCGCCGCGCTCGTCGCCGAATTCGGCACACTCACCGCCGAGCATTTCAACAACGCGCAAAAACTCCTTGAGGCCATCCCCTCCTCGCTTCGCGAGGCCGCCCGCGACCCGGCGCGTGCCCCCGCGCTCGTCTACGCCCTCTTGCTCGCCGACGACCCCGCGCTCCGCGAAACCCAGCTCGCCCTCGTCGCTCAACACGCCGCCCGAGAAATCGCCACATCTACTGCCCGGCTTTCAGCTCTCGACTCTGGACTCTCGGCCCTTTCCGCAGAGGCCCGCCTGCCGCTCCTCCAACTCACCCTGCCCGCGCTGCGCACGCTCGACCCCGCCGCACTCAATGGTTTCCTGAAAGCACTCGACGAGCTTGTCCGCGCCGACGGCGAAGTGACACCCTTCGAGTTCGCACTTCAAAAAATGCTGGCCCACCAGCTTGCACTCGCGTCGGCCCCGCGCACCCGCATTGACTACTACTCGTTCGACGCCCTGACCACCGACATCGCCGTCGTGCTCTCGACTCTCGCCCGCGTCGGCGCGCGCGCCGAGAACGCCGCCGCGGCCGCCTTCACCACCGGCGCGGCGCAGCTCCGCATGATTGAAGGCCGCCTCGCGCTGCTCGCCGTCGACGCCTGCACACTCGACGCGCTCAACGCCGCGCTCGACAAGCTCGCCGCCGCCACGCCCGTCATCAAGCAGCGCCTTCTCGTCGCCGCTGCCCAGGTCATCGCCGCCGACGGCACGATCACCGTTGAGGAAGGCGAGCTCTACCGCGCCATCGCCGCCACCCTCGACGTGCCCATGCCGCCCCCCGACGCCGCGTAAGAGCCTCGTCTGCCTGTGTAGGGGCGCAGTCTTGCTGCGCCCAAGGGCTGCGATTCGCAATCAGGTGCTTCACCCCTACAACGACCAAACCCAAATTTGTCCCGTATGATTATTCGCACCGGTTCTTGTCCGGAGCCGAATCCCTGCAACCCGCGCCTTGTTTTCCCCGAAAAATCCGCCACGCTGCACCCATGAGCAAAACTTTTCTTCGCGCCGTAGCGCTCGCGATAACACTCGCCTTCCCCCTCGCTGCCCTCCGTGCGCAGACTGGCGCGTCCGGTCCTACCGCCGCCGCCATCGAGCTCGCCAACCTTTCCGAGCAGGTCCGTGCCCTCAACGAGCAAATCGGTCGCCTTGAGCAGCGCCTCGACGCCGCAGAAAAAGAAAACGCCACCCTCCGCACCCGCCTCACCGCTGTGCCGCAAGCGGCCACCGCCTCCGCCGCGCAGCTCAATGCCGCCATCGCCGATTTCCGCGCCCTCGTACAGTCCACCGACCAAGCCACGCGCCAGGACATCGCCAAGCAGCTCAAGGCCCTCGCCGATGCCACCAACGCGGCCCTTGACTCCCTCGCCAAGGGCCAGGTCATGCGCCCGCCCGTGACGCCCAGCTTCACCGAAGACTATCCGAAAGACGCCATCCTTCGCTACACCGTGCAAAAGGGTGACTCGCTCGACGTGATCGCCAAAAAAACCGGTGCAAAGCGCCAGGACATTATCAACGCCAACAAGCTCGCCAGCCCCTATACCATCCAGCTCGGCCAGACGCTCCAGATCCCCGGCGGCAAGCCGCCCGCGCCTTGAGTCACCATCCATCTCCACAACCTCAAGCCGTTATCTCCATGCCCTCCGCTCCCCCAAAATCCCGCCTCGGTCGCGGCCTCGGCGGCCTGATCGCCGCCGCCGTGCCGCCCAAGGCTGCCGCTTCGTCCGCTGGAGCTGGGGGCGCAGGCCCTAGCTCCGGCCCTGCTGCATCGAAGCCAGCCTTGGCCTCAGATTCCACGGCCCCCGGTTTCCAAGAAATCCCCGTCGCCCTCATTGAGCCCAGCCCCTATCAGGCTCGCCGAGAATTTCTTCCCGAACAGCTCACCGAGCTCACCGAAAGCATCCGGGCCGAGGGCCTGCTCCAGCCCATCGTCGTGCGCCGCCACGGCGAAAAGTTCCAGCTCATCGCCGGCGAACGCCGCTGGCGAGCGTTCCAGTCGCTCGCACTTAAGAGCATTCCAGCCCGCCTAGTTGAGGCGAGCAATGCCTCTGCCGCCGCCATCGGGCTGATCGAAAATCTTCAGCGAGAGGGCCTTAACCCCATTGAGGAGGCCCACGGCTACGCCAGCCTCGTCCGCGATTTCGACCTAACGCAGGACGCGGCCGCCCAGCGCGTCGGCAAAGGCCGTGCCACGGTCGCCAACGCCCTGCGCCTGCTCTCGCTCGACGCCGAGCTGCAAGGTTATCTCGCCAAGAATCTCCTTTCGGTTGGTCACGCCAAGGTGCTCCTCGGTGTCAACGATACGGCCCAACGCGCCCTGCTCGCCCGCCGCGTGATCGAGGCTGGCCTCAGTGTCCGCGCCGCCGAGCAGCTCATTCATAGCGAAAAGCCTGGCGGGTCGGCCCGCCGTCGCAAACTGCCTGCCGCCGATGCCGGGGCGGTCGCCGACATCGAGAAAAAACTCACCTCACACTTTGGTGCCCGGGTGGCGGTGCAGCACACGCCCAAGCTCGGCAAGATCATCATTGAGTATCACGGCAATGAAGACTTGCAGCGCATTCTGGAAAAAATAGGCCTGACGGTGTAATTTGCGCCATGAGCGAAACCCGCGTGGAGACGGCCCCGGACGACCAGTCCCGACCTCTCTCGCGGCCATGGTTGGGTGGACGCTTCCCGCTGGTCGGTGAGCTACGAGACTATTCCCGGACGAAATTCAACGCTGACCTGCTCGCGGGCGCCACGGTCGCCCTTGTCTCCATCCCGCAGGCCGTCGCTTTTTCTCTCATCGCCGGGCTGCCGCCGCTCATGGTCATCATGTGTGTGATCGTGGGTGGTTTCGTCTGCGCATTGTTCTCTTCGTCACGCCATTTGGTTTTTGGACCGACTAATTCCATCAGCCTCGTCCTCGCCGCGACGATTTACTCATTCCGCGACGCCACCCTGACGCCGGCGCAAATCGCCCTGCTGCTCGCCTGTCTCATCGGCTGCTTCCAGTTCGCCGCCGGCCTCGCGCAACTCGGCCGGCTGACGCAGTTCATCTCGCGCTCGGTCATCATCGCCTACAGTACTGCCATCGGCCTGCTGCTCGCGGCGGCACAGCTGCCGCACGTGCTGGGCCTCGCGGCGGAGCGGGACAGCTTTTTTCCCGGCCTCTGGCACGCGGCGGAACACCTCGCACAGTTGGAGTTCAATCCCTGGGCCGCCGTCCTCGGCGGGACTACGCTGCTGCTCTTTTATGCCGTCGAACGGTTCGTTCC
>JBAXLL010000203.1:0-4279 GCA_037134835.1 Verrucomicrobiota bacterium | reverse complement strand
GTTCGATTTGCCGGCCCTGACCATCGCGTTGATCTACCGGCGGCGCTGGGCCATCAGGCCTTGGCAGACGAGCCAAGTTTCCACGGCGTGGCGCCAGGCGGCGCTGAGGCTGCGTTGATCCTTCCGTTCCATATGGCTGATGCTGTCCTGCGCCCTGACGCGAATCAAGGCAAAGATGGTGTGTCGAGCCCGCGGGCTGAAGCGACGCCGCGGCTGGTGGGTATAGGCTTCGCACGCGGTCTGACCTTGCAGGCTGCGCCGGCGGCGGCAGTTCAGGGCGTGGTCCACACGGCGAGCAGGTAAGGCCGCAGCTGGGCCGGGTGCCAGCGCGGCGGCGGCGGCAGGCATTCGCCGAGCGCCTGCTACAGGTCGCTGATGCCCCGTTCGACTGTGCCGTTGTACTGCGGGTAGCACAAAGGCATTCCGTTTCAGGCAAGCACCGTCGCGCGCTCTGCCGCCGTCAGTTCACGCCACTGGCCCACGGCAAGCGCCAAGGATGATAGCATAAGCCCGCCGATGCGGGCTCGCACGAGTCGCAGGGTCGGATGGCCGATGGCGGCGGTCATGCGGCGCACCTGGCGGTTCTTGCCCTCGGTCAGCTCCAGAGTGAGCCAGCAGTCGGGCACGTTTTTGCGGAATCGGATGGACGGCTCGCGCGGCGGCATCTTGGGCGCGGGTTCCAGCCGTTGCACGCGGCAGGGCAGGGTGGTGAAATTCGTATGGGCGCAGTCTTGCTGCGCCCTGCCCAGCCGCACGCCCTTCGCCAGTCGCGCGAGCGCCTCATCGTCCGGCACGCGCTCGACCTGTGCCCAATACTCGCGCGCATGCGCGTGGCGCGGGTCGAGCAGGCGGTCATTGAGCCCCGGCTCGTCGCTGAGGAGCAGCAGCCCTTCCGAGTCGGCGTCGAGCCGCCCGAGCGGATAGACACCGGCTGGCAACCCGAATTCGGCGAGCGTGCGCCAGCGCGAGCCGGGCTCGGGCGTGAACTGCGAGAGCACCCCGTAGGGTTTGTGGAGGGAGAGGAGCACGAGACTGAGAATGGCTGAAAGACTGAAGGGCTGAAAGGCTGAACACAGAGGACGGAAACGCTCGCTCTTGTTCACTTCTATCGCGTTTCCCGCTTCCTTTCCGCAGGGTTTTGGCGCTTTCTGCCGACTTGTTCCGCCATCACCCATGAAAGTCACCGGTCTCGCCCTTATTCCGCCGCCCAGCGCTGCCGACCTGCCCAAGGTCACCCCCGAGCTGCTTGCCTCCGTGCTCGCGCGCTACTCGCGCAGCAACTCGGGGATTGCCGCCATCCTCGCCAAGGTGGATCTGGCGAATCCCGACGCCTCCATTGATCGCATCCTCAATTTCGTGGACTACGGCCATGCGTCCATCGGTGGCCTTACGGGCGGTCTTGCCGTCGCGCTGGACGATGTCTCGATGTGGCTCGCGTATAAGATTTTCGAGATTGCCACGATGGCCGACGGGCAGGAATCGAGCACGCGCTACATCACGATGGACGCCGCGAACGTCCCCACGGCCGAGGAGCTGGGGATACCTGCCGATCTCGCCCCGCGCTGGTGCGACGTGCTCGCCCGGGCCTTTGCCGCCTACCACGCCGAATACGCGCGCCTCGATGCACTCGCGATCGCCGATCCGGCGTTGGTCCGTCTCCCGCCTGCGGCCAAGCCCGCCGTCATCACCCGCCTCCGCAAGAACTATGCGCTCGACCGTGCGCGCTATTTCATCCCGCTCGCCACGCGCACCAACCTCGGCCTCGTGCAGACCTCGCGCATGTGGGCCGCGACCGTGAAACATCTGGACTCGCTTCCACACCCTGAGGCCCGCGCGGCCGCCAGGCTCATCCGCGACGAGCTGCTGAAAATCTCCCCGCGCCTCATGCGCCACAGCCTGGCCGAGAAGTCATACGAGGCGCAGGCGGCGCAGGAGCTGGCCGCATCGCTCGCGCTCGGGCGCGCGCGCCTTTCCGCCGCGCCGCTCGCCGACGAAGTATGGGTGCACGTGGATCGTGCGACGCCGCCGTTCCTCACCGAGACCCAGCCGGTCGCCGAAGCGCTCCGCCATCGTGCCAACCGCTATGGCCAGCAGGGCGCCGCCACGCGCCGCATGCGGGTCGCGTTTGCCTGGAACAACATGGCGCTCGCCGAGTTGCGGGACCTCAACCGCCACCGCACGGGCCACCGCTGGACTCCGCTCATTCAGGCGGGCTTCTACCTGCCGCCCGAGATCCGCCACGCCGACCACGCCACGTTGCTCGCCGATCAGCTCGCGCTCACCCGCGAGCTGATGGAACGCAGCTCGCCCGCCTATGTCCATTCCCTGCTGCTTGGCGCGCAGACGCCGTTCGAGCACAGCACGCACGCGGACAAGTTTATCTACGAGGCTGAGCTCCGCACCGGCATGGGCGCGCATTTTCGTTATGCCGAGCATCTCAGCGTCGCGCTGCGAGAGTTCCTCAGGCAGGTGCCCGAGGCCCGCGACTGGGTGGTCGAGGGCACGGCCGAGCCGGAATAGGCCATCGGCCGACCATCCCGTTTCCCATGAAAATCCTGTTGAAACCGAATGCCCGCCGCCGAGCGGCGGCGAGGCGTTCCACACTGCTGGTGATGGCATTGCTGACGTTGGGCGGCGGATTGGTGGCTTGGCGGTTGTGGTCGGCCAAACCGGCCACCGAGGCCGCCGCCGCGCCGCCGGCCAGGCCGGCCATAACGCCTAACCCAACCCCGCCGGTCGGGGAAATGCCTCCTCCCACAGCCGTCGCCGAACTGCCCGCGCCGGCCATTGCGCGCGCGCCGGCCGCCCCCGCCGTGATGCCATTGCAGCAGGCGGCCGAACTGATTGCGGCCATCCGCACGGCTGCCGGCGACGAGGCGGCGGCCCAAGCCACCCGGTTGCTCATTGATCGCGCCTATGTCCCGCTGTATCAGCAGCTCAATTTAAGCGCGGACGAGGCCGCAAAGATGGACGACCTACTGGCCCAGCGGCTCGACGCCGTCAAAGTCGCCGCCGCCGCCGCCACCAACCAAGGTCTGACCGACCGGACGCAAATCCTGCTGCTTTTCCGCGATGCAGTCACCCCGGCGGAGGGACAGATCAACGCGCTGCTGGGCGACACCGCTTACCAACAATACCAATCCTATGCGATGCCTTTGCGCGCCGCATTGCTCAATTCACTGCTGGCCGCCCAAGCGGCTGCGCAGCCGTAACCCGCATCCGGCATTTACGGGGAGGATCATCTCCGTCCAATACTGGGTCAGGTGCACGGTCGGGCCCGCAAGGATCCGGCAAGGATGAGTTTGGCATGCAGGGGATGGAGCCGGGAGTCCCTGCGTGCGGTTGCAATGGCCCTGCATAGGCCTTGCGGCGCTGGAAAATCCACTTGCTTCCCCCGCTGTTACGAGAGACCTTCCCTTTCTGCCATGCGTTTCCCCGCGTCCCTGTTTTTCGCCATTACTTTTGCCGCCTTGGGCGGTGGCGCGCATGCGTTGGCGGAAGACGCGACGAAGCTGGATCCGTCCGCGCGCGTTGAGACGCTGGAGCCTGGTCCCGGCACGACCAAGACAGTCGAGACCATTGACAAAAAGCGTGCTGATCGGGTGCAAGACAGCCGCGCCACGCTCGCCGGCCTCATTGAGGAGCCCACGGCCCCGCTCGCCAGTCGCCGCGCGCCCATTGAGCTGGCCGAAACGCGCGAGAAAAACATGATCGAGCATAAGGACGCGCCCATTTCCATGGACGTGCTCTCGCACAGGGACAGCCCGCTGGCCGGCCAGACTGCGCGCGACAAGTTGCAGACCAAGACCAACGCTTTTACGGACAGTGGCCGCATGGCCGAAAAATATCAGCAGCGCATCCGTACGGCCACCAACCTCAACCTGCAGGTCCAGCCCGAGCTAAGCCGACAGACGACATTCGACCAGTTCAACCGCTTTGTTTTCCGGCGCAATGGCCCCGGCACCGAAGGGGGTGCCGCACTCGTTACGGCCGCGGGTGGTGGCTCCGCGACCCAGCTGCCCCAAACCGCCGCGAGTTCCGACGCATCGTCATTGCGTGCCGCCGGTGCGGGCGAAAGCGGCTTGGGCATCGTCGGAATTTTTGCCCCGCCCAGCCGGCCGCCCTCGGCCAAGGCGTTGGCGCAATGGGACCAGAACCCAATATCTTCGTCGGAGGCACCCCGGCTGCCGTCCGCGAAGTAACGGGCCGTTCGCGCGAGCTGTCTCGCGGCACGCTGGCGGTGTCAGGGCTTCTCCCGCCGCGCCTTCTCCTTCTCTTC
>JBAXLL010000202.1:0-4320 GCA_037134835.1 Verrucomicrobiota bacterium | reverse complement strand
GACCCTCACGGAGGCACAGGCGGCCAACATCAAGCCCCTGCTCGACCAGATTGACCAAGCCCAGCAGGATTTGACCACCAAGCAGACCGCCGCCACCAGCCTCCGCACCGGCTTCACCACCAAGCTCACTGACATCTTCACGCCCGCCCAGAAAAAATCCATCGGGGCCGCCGATCTGCTCGGCACCTATGACGACCACCAGAACATGATGGACCAGCTCGGCATCACCGCCCTTCGCCTTGGTAAGAGCGGCAGCAACCAGAATGGCCCCGGCTTCGAGCTCGCCACCGCCAACCCATGGAAGGACACGATGCCCGCGCTGATGAAGATGAACAACGGCGCGCCCGTCACCCGCGCCGACCAATGGCCCGCCCGCCGCAAGGAAATCCTCGAGCTCTTCGAGCGCGAGGTCTACGGTCGCATTCCCGCCGCCGCCAAGACCATTAAGGTCACTTGGGAAGTCACCGGCGAGACCCAAGGCAACACGGCCGGCATCCCGACCATCACGCGCAATCTTGTCGGCCATGTGGACAACAGTTCCTACCCGGCCATCACCGTTGATATCCAAGCCAACTACACCATCCCGGCCAACTCCACCGGCCCGGTCCCCGTGCTCATCGGTTTTGGTGGTGGCGGCGCGGCGCAGGCCCTGCCCAAGGGCTGGGGCGTCGGGAGCCTCACCCCCACGAGCGTGCAAGCCGACGGGCCGCAATTGCGGCAGGGCATCATCGGTCTCATTAACAAGGGCCAGCCCCGCAAGCCCGACGACTGGGGCGCCCTCCGGGCTTGGGGCTGGGGCCTGAGCAAGCTCATTGATTACTTCGAGGCCAACCCCGCCACAGGCGTTGACGCCAAGAAGGTCGGTATCACCGGCGTCTCCCGATACGGCAAGGCCGCGATCGTCGCGCAGGCGTTCGACGAGCGGGTTGCGGTCTCCCTTGTCGGCTCCTCCGGCGAAGGCGGCGTCAAGCTCCATCGCCACGACTATGGCGAGGCCGTCGAGAATCTCACCGGCGGCGAGTATTACTGGATGGCTGGCAACTTCATTAAATACGGTGCGGATGCGCCGAAAAAGATGGACGCCGGCAATATCCCCGTGGATTCGCACGAGCTGATCGCGCTGTGCGCCCCCCGCCCCTGCTTCATCAGCTACGGCGTCATTTCCGCCGGCGACCCGATCTGGGTCGGCGCGGCCGGCAGCTACATGGCGGGCATCCTCGCGACTCCGGCCTACGAGCTACTCGGCAAAAAAGGTTACGGCGTGAATCCCGCCGACTACATCACGGCCCCAATGCCCGAGGTCCAGCAATTGGTCGGCGGGGAACTCGCCTGGCGGCAGCATGAGGGTGGCCATACGCAGGCGCCGAATTTCCCGGCATTCTTCGAATGGATCGGCGCCTACATCAAGGCCCCGGCACTCAAGTGAGGCCGTGCCCCGCTCCTTGAAAAATTGATCGCACGCGGAGGCCGTCCCACGGGCGGCCTCCGTTTTTTTCGCTTCACCCAAATTTGAAAATTCACCCATGAAAGCCTCCTTCCGTTTTTTCGCTTCCTTTGCCACGGCCGCGCTTCTCGTCGCCGTTGCCCGCGCCCAGCCGGCGCGCGGCGCGGCTGGCAACGCCGCCGGCGGTCTGCCCCCAGTGCCCACCATTGAGAACCTCCGGACTGCGCTGACCCTCACGGACGCGCAGGCCGCCACCATCGCCCCCCTGTTGGCCGAGATGGCGGCGGCGCAGAAAAACGTCACCGATCTGCAGGGGCGGTATGGCACGCTCCGGGCCTCATTGGCCGAGGATGCCGGCGCTTCCCTGACGGATCCGCAAAAGGCGCAGCTTGTTCAGTTGCTCGCCGGTCCGGGCGCACGCGGTGGCCGGGGCGGTGGCGGCGGCGCTCCTGGCCCGGCCGCCGACCAGCCCGCTCCCCGCACCGACCAGAACTCACTGACCGCCCACGAGCAGCATCTCGCCAAGAAAACTCAGGGTAAGATTGACGTGTATGTCGAGGGCGACTCCATCGCCCGCCGCTGGGGCACGAGCGACACCGCCTACGCGAAATACCTCGCCAACTGGAAGGAGAACTTCTTCGGCTGGAATGTTGCCGACTTCGGTTGGGGTGCAGACACCCTTCAAAACATCCTCTGGCGGCTCGACAATGGCGAACTCGACGGCATCAACCCCAAAGTCATCATCTTCCTTGGTGGGACCAACAATGTCGGCGGGCAGGCCGGCAGCGACGCCAAGGCCGACGAAATTGTGCGGGGCGTCAAGGCCACGCTTGCCCGGTTTCAGCAGAAGGCACCCAACGCCACCGTCATCCTCACGGCCATCTTCCCGCGCAATAATAGCGCCCCGCTTTATGCTTTCATCAAGAAAATCAACGCCGGCATTGCCCGGCTCGCCGATGGCAAGAAAGTCCGCTACCTCGACGTCAACGACAAGCTGGCCGACGCCGATGGGAAGCTCTTTGCGGGCATGATGAACTCGGACAACCTGCACCCCGACGTGAAAGGCTACCAAGTCTGGGCGGACGGCCTGAAGCCGATCCTGACCGAGTTGCTCGGCCCCCCCGCCAAGGAAGACCATGCTCCGCCGCCCACCGGCGACCCGAGCGCCACCGCTCCCCGCGCCGGGGCGGCGGGCGGTGGTTGAGAGTCACGATTTTCAGACGAACCTATTCTCCCCCATACCCATGAAAACAAACTCCGCACAAAAACTCTCGGTTCTCGCCGGTCTGCTCGCGCTGTCCGGTTCCACCGCCTTCGCGCAGCCTGCGGCTGCTCCCGCAGCGGCCGCCCGCGGCGGCGGCCGAGGTGCCCGCGGCGGCGCGCCAGCCGCCACGGCCCCGCTCACCGTCGAAAGCCTCACCACCGCGCTCACCCTCACGGAAGCGCAGGCGGCCACCATCAAGCCCTTGCTCGACCAGATCACCCAGGCGCAGGAGGACGTGAACACCAAGCAGGCCAAGGCCGCTGAGCTTCGCAGCAACTTCAACACCCAGCTCGCCAGCATCTTTACGCCTGTGCAGAAAACGGGCGTCGCAGTGGCCGATCTCCTCGGCACCTACGACGACCACGAGTTCATGAAGGCCCAGCTCGGTATCACCGGGCCGCTCCGCGCCGGAGCCCGCGGCAGCGCCGTGAACGACCCTAATTACGCCAATTACGACGAGACCAAAGCCCATTCGAAAACGCCGGTGCCGCCGTTGCTGGCGATGGCCGACGGACGTCCGATCACCACGGCCGCGATGTGGGAGCAGCGCCGCAAGGAGCTGTTTGAAATTTTCGACCGCGAGCTCTACGGCCGACTGCCCGCTGCGGCCAAGACCATCAAGGTGACATGGGAAGTCACCAACACAACCCAAGGCATGAACGGCACCATCCCGATCATCACGCGCACGCTCGTCGGGCATGTGGATCCGACCTACTATCCCGCGATCACCATCAACATCGGGGCATCGGTCACGACCCCGGCCAACGCCGCGGGCAAGGTGCCGGTGATCATGCTATGGGGCGGCGGTGGCGGCAGCTGGGCACCAGAGGCCCTCGCGAAGGGCTGGGGCTATGGCAGCATTAACCCGGGCAGCATCCAAGCCGACAGCGGTGGGATGGCCCTGCGGCAGGGCATCATCGGGCTGATCAACAAGGGCCAGCCCCGCAAGCCCGACGACTGGGGTGCACTGCGGGCCTGGGCTTGGGGCGCGGGCAAGCTCATTGATTTCTTCGAGACGGACAATCTGGTGGACGCGAAACAGGTGGCGTTTGAAGGCCACTCGCGCTATGGCAAGGCCACGCTCGCGACGCTGGTCTATGAGCCGCGGGCCTTCACGGGCTTTGTCAGCTCTTCGGGTGAGGGCGGCGCGAAACTGTGGCGGCATCTGGTCGGCGAGCAGGTCGAAAACCTCGCCTCCTGGAACACCCCCTCCAGCGAGTATCACTGGATGGCCGGCAACTTCCTCAAATACGCCGGTCCGCTCACCGTGGAGGATCTGCCCGTGGACAACCACCAGTTTGTCGCGCTGGTCGCTCCGCGTCCGATCTTCGTGAGCGGAGGCGAATACATCGAGTTCAACGGAGCTCCCGGCCATCCCGAGTCCCACTACAGCGGCGAATCGTGGCAGGACACGCCCGGGACGTTCATGGCGACGGCCGGCGCGAGCCCCGTGTGGAAGCTGCTCGGCAAAAAAGCCCTGAGCAACGATGCCCTCAACCTGCATTTCGACGTGGTGCCCGACGCCTATGACGTGCTGAAGCGGATGCCGCCGCCGCTGACCCCGCTGATTGATGGCGACATCGCCTTCCGGCAGCACGACAAAGGCCACACC
>JBAXLL010000201.1:0-4338 GCA_037134835.1 Verrucomicrobiota bacterium | reverse complement strand
GTGGTGACCAGACGGGTCTGCAGCCACTGGCCAGGAAAGTTTTCCATGAAGGCCGCGGCACGCGGGTCGGCGAGCATGCGTTTCACCTGCGCGGCGAGGTTGGCGCGCAGCTTGCCGGCACTGGCAAGCTGGCGCAGTTCGTCGTCCGGCATGGTGGACCAAAGGAAATAGGACAGACGAGAGGCGAGGGAGTACTCGTCCACATCGGCAAATGGCCCGGCTGCGGCGGACGGGACCGGCTGCTCCACCCGGTAAAGAAAGCGAGGTGAAGCCAGCACCGCCACCATCGCCCGGGCGATCCCCTCCTCAAACGTGAGTCCGGCCTGGGTATAACCCAGCTCGGCGATCTCCACCAGCGGAGTGACGCTGTCGTCTGCCACCGGGCGGCGGAACGCCTTGGTCGCAAACGCGCCGAGAACCTCCTTGGCGTAGGCGAGGCGCTGGGCGGGATCGGTCGGGACGGTGTCGCGGCTGAAGAACCGCGCGTAGTTGGGGGTGGGCACCCAGCGCGTCCGATCGAGCGGCCCCTCCAGCCGCACGCGCTTCAGGTTGAACTTGTTGTCCGCGCCCGCCCCGCCTGGCCGGGGCTGGGACACCGTCGGCTTGACCGTGACCGAGACCATGTGCGCCCCCGGCTCCCAGTGCACCGGGAAAGTCGGCTCCGAGTCCTCGTTGCTCGCCCAGCCGTACTCGTTTTGCGCGACCTGCTTGCCGTCGATGAACATGGTGACCTGCGCCCGCTGGGGCACATAGATGAAGTCGCCCCGCAGGTTCTGCTCGACTACGACCCGGTAGTCGCCCGCCTCCTTGATCGTGAAGGCATGGCTGACGGTGGCGTCCTCGGTGTAGGGCATCGCCACCGCACGTACGCCGGCATCACCGAGTCCGGAGGCGCGGATGATCTCAACCGTGGCGGGCGTGCCGTCGTCATACTGAAAGTCCGCCGGTGCGGCCACCACCAGCGCCGGCACGCGCGCGACCGTTGGCACCGCCTTGTCCACTACGGTCTGCGCGGCGGACAGATATTTCTCCATCAGCAGCGGCGACATGTTGAGCACGTCGGCGATGTTGTCGAAGCCGTAGCCGCTGTCGTCGCCAGGAAAAATCGCGTCGGTGTCGAAATTCACGCCCATCAGGTCACGGATGGTTTTTTGGTATTCGAAACGGTTCAGCCGGTGCAGGGTGACGCGGCCCGGATCGGGTTGTCCGGGATCCAACCCGAAAGCTGCCGTCTTGATCCACCCCTCCAACGCCACCCGCTCGCCGTCTGTGAGCGGATTGTTCGTGTCAACGGGAGGCATGAGGTGGGAGCGGGTGTTCCGCAGCACCTTCAGCCAGAGCTGCGGGTCATTCGCGATCCGCTCGGGAGTCAGCTTGTCAAACGCGAGGCCGGCACGGCTTTCGCCACCGCCGTGGCAATCGTAGCAACGCTCCTCCAGAATGGGTTGGATGACTTTGCGAAATGTCGCGAGCGCTGGAGCTCCCGACGTGCTCGCGGGAGCCGCAGCGACCACAGGAACCGCGTCCGAACCCTTGACCGATGTACACAAAACGCCAACCAAGGCACAAATCAGAAGCGTGGAGGCACTCACCCTAACCCCCAATGAACGGAGACGTTGAGTGTTCTTCTTTTTGACTTGGGGTTGCAGTAAGCTAGATGATGGACGCATTAAAATAAATGTGGGTTCCTTAGGGTGATATTTGACTTATGAAAGTTGCTCGCATGAAGAGGGAGGTCAATAAGCCGCATTACTTGACCGTAAAGTATATGCGCGCCGCGCGGGGTGAAAAAGGGTTTGCCCTGGCACACGGTTTCGTGATTGAAGCATACTCGTCTTTCCCGGCCAGCCGCGCCCCTCCGCCGACTTCCGCCCATCATTTTCAAGCCCCAAAGCCCACCCCCAACTGTCATGAACTCCATCGTCAAATTTCTCGCCACATCAGGACTGCTCGCCTTGGTTTTCACCGGCCGGGCCCCGGCCCAGGCTGCGCCACCCGCCCCGAATAAAAATTTTCACATCTATCTCTGCTTCGGCCAGTCTAACATGGAGGGCTTTCCCATCCGCGACGCCGCGACGTGGGCTGAACTGCAGAAGGACGTTGATCCACGCTTCCAATTGTTGGCGGCGGTGGACTTCACGCCCAGCGACCGCAGCGCCTTGAAGGAGGCACGCAAGGCTGGCGCATGGTATGTCGCCGTTCCGCCGCTGTGCCGCCCCGATAGCGGCCTCAGCCCCGTCGATTTTTTTGGGCGCACCCTGGTCGCCAACCTCCCCAAGGAGATTCGCGTGGGTGTGGTCAGCGTCGCGGTCGCCGGCTGCAAGATCGAGACGTTTGACAAGGTGGGCTACCAGGCCGAAATGGCCAAATGGGCACCGGGTGATTTCAAAGTGAATATCGCCAAGCAATACGGCGGCAACCCCTACCAACGCCTCGTGGAACTCGGCAAGGAGGCCCAGAAGACCGGCGTCATCAAGGGCATCCTGCTCCATCAGGGTGAATCCAACAGCGGCGACAAGGAATGGCCGAACAAGGTTAAGGCCATCTACGAGGACTTGCTAAAGGATCTCAACCTCAAGGCTGCGGAAGTACCGCTGCTCGCTGGCGAGGTCGTGGCCAAGGATCAGGGCGGCGGGACTGCGGGCATGAACGCGATCATTGACGAGCTACCCAAGGCCATACCAACCGCGCACGTCATATCGGCGGAGGGCTGCACCCCGGCGAACTCCTTGCACTTCGATCCGGCGGGCTATCGTGAGCTTGGCACCCGTTACGCCGTGGCCATGATCCCTCTGCTGGGTTTAAAGCCCCTCGACCGCCAGCCGGTCATCGCGCCGCCACGCCCGGCAGCACCAGCGCGAGGCGGACGCGGGAGGGGACAGGGCGCGCCACCGGCCGCACCCGCACCCGCCACGACTGCTCCTGGCACGCCACCGCCCCAAGCCTAACAGCAAAACAGTAAGTCGGTGAGCCACCACACGGGCATACTGTGGCGCGAAGCCCATACCGAGCCGCGCAGGTGCTGGCCGGCGTCGAAGGATGCTAGTAATCCAGCTGAGCATCGCGATACTTCCTCGGTCTGATGGCGAGAGAAACCACCATCTGCGGCACCGACCTGCACATCATGAAAGGCGACGTATCCGAGGTTCCCCTTGGCCTGACCCTCGGCCATGAGGGTGTGGGTGTGATTACCGAGATTGGCGGCGGCGTCACCTGTTTCAAGCCGGGCGACCATGTGATCATCTCCTGCATCACGTCGTGCGGAAAATGCGCGGCGTGCCGGCGCGGAATGTATTCGCATTGCGCCGACGGCGGCTGGGTACTGGGGCACCTAATTGACGGCACGCAGGCCGAATATGTCCGAATTCCGTACGCGGACGGTAGCCTGCATCTCATCCCGCCGGGGTGCGACGATGAGGAGCCGCTCGTCATGCTGAGCGACATCCTGCCCACGGGTTACGAGTGCGGCGTGCTCAACGGCGAGATCCAGCCCGGCGACGCAGTCGCGATCATCGGGGCCGGCCCGATCGGGCTCTCTTCGTTGCTTACCGCGCAATTCTACGCACCTTCGCAGATCATCATGATTGATCCCGACGCAAACCGCCTCGAGGTGGCGAAGACCTTTGGCGCCACGCACACGTTGCCGTCCGACGACGCGGCGGCTGGAGTCATGAAGCTGACGGCGGGAATAGGCGTGGATGTCGCAATCGAGGCGGTCGGCGTGCCGGAGTCGTTTGAGCTCTGCGAGGCCATCATCGCGCCCGGCGGGCGCATCGCCAACGTCGGTGTGCATGGCCGCAGCGCAACGCTACATCTCCAGAAGCTCTGGGCTCAGAACATCACCATCCGCACACGGCTGGTGGACACGGTGAGCACGCCGATGCTGCTAAAAACAGTTCGCTCCGGCCGGCTCGAACCCAAGCAGCTCATTACCCACCGGTTTCCCCTGCACGAGATCATGCAAGCCTACGATACGTTCGGCCATGCCGCCCGCGAAAAGGCCTTGAAGGTGATCCTGACCGCCTGACTGAGCGCGATTCGCCTAGCCTCAGGCAAGCCACCATGTCTATACTGACACCATGCCTGTCGCATTCAAAGACTACTACGCCGCGCTCGGCGTAACGCGCGAGGCTACCGCCGAGGAGATCAAGCAGGCTTTTCGCAGGCTGGCCCGCAAATACCATCCTGACGTTGCGAAGGACAAAAGGACCGCCGAGGAAAAGTTCAAGGAGATCAACGAGGCCAACGAGGTTTTGAGCGATCCGGCGAAACGGAAAAAATACGACGAACTGGGCGCAGGCTGGCAGGAGGGCGGCGGTGCCCCGCCCTCCGGGGGGG
>JBAXLL010000200.1:0-4364 GCA_037134835.1 Verrucomicrobiota bacterium | reverse complement strand
CGTCGCGCAGGAGGCGCTCGTGCTCGGTGCCGTGCTGCTGGCCTACTCTCGCTACGAATCGGTGATCTTTCTCCTGCCCGTGGCCGCGCTCGTGCTATGGGCGTGGTGGCGGGACGGCCGCGTTACCCTCACCTGGCCAGTGATTCTCGCCCCGCTGCTCATGCTGCCGTGGCTCTGGCAACACCGCGTCTTCTCCGTCAACCCGGAAGCTTGGGAACTGGCCAGTGCGCCGGGGGCGGACACGCCGTTCGCGCTGCATTACTTTGCCGACAATCTCGGGAGCGCACTGAAGTTTTTCTTCGATGCGGACCCCACCCAGTTTTTTAGCGGCTTCCAGCCCAGTTCACCGCTGTTCTCCGCCCTCGGGCTGCTCGCCCTGCCGTTCTTCGGATTGTGGATCGTGAGTGCGCTGCGGACCCCGCGCACCACCGCCCCGGCCGACCTGGCGCTGGCGACCATGGGGGCCGGACTGTTCGCGGGCGCGGGGCTGCTGATGTTATACTACCGCCACATTGATGAAAATGTCATCCACCGGCTCAGCCTGCCGATCCATCTGCTGTTTGTGCTCGCGCTGGTCACCGCCGGGACGCACCTGCGCCTCACCGCCCGCGGCTGGCGGGTGCTGGGCGGGCTCGCGCTCGCGGCGCTGGTCACGCACAGCCTGCCCGTGATGGCGAAGCAGGCCTACGCCCGCGACTACACCCCGGGGATCGAGATGGCGTGGCGGCAGGAGTTTCTCAAAAAATATCCCGATCGCGACTACCTGTTCGTTGACCGCGACTCGACCTTCTGGATCGTCAACCGCGTGAGCGCCACGCCGCCCGCGCAGGCGAAGGCGCGCGCCAACGACCTGCTCTGGCTGCTCCGCAACCGCGGCTTCACCGCGATGTATGTGTTTCAGCAGTTTCGGGTCGACGTGAACACCGGCACACTGCAACTGGAGCCGGCGGACGATCCCGGCCCTGGCTTTGAACTGGAACCCGTCTGGGAGCGGCGCATCAGCATCCTCGTGCTCGACCGCATCAGCCGCGTGACCGCGATCCGCTCCGGCGGCCAGACCGCCGAACAGTCCCTCGTCGTCACGCCCGATCCCGGCCCGGCGCGCACTGGGCCCGAGTTGGAAAAGGCCGGAAACGACTTCGTCAAACGCTATCTGGAGGAATTGCCGTAGGTCTGCCTCTCCCTGCCCCCATGAGCTCGCTTGCTCCGCCCGCCCCGCCAACCGCCCCGCCGTGGGCGGGCGTCGGCACGCCGGTGCGGCTGGCGCTCCTGGGCGTGGTGGCGGCCGCCGCCGTGGAAATTGGCTTTGTCACCACGTCGTTCACCGACGCCGGACATCTCGTCCAAAATTACGGCTACTACACGATCGCCGCCACCTTCGCCTGGTTTGTAGCGACCCTCGTGCGCGTCACGCCCGCCGCCTGGCGGGTACTCCCGCCGCTGGCACGGCGTGAAGGGTGGCAGCTGGCCGCCCTCGTCGCCGGCTGCACGCTGGTCGCGGTGCTCACCACGCCCTACGACTACAAGGTGCTTTACGATGAGCCCGTGATTCAAGGCACGGCGTGGAACCTCCATTTTTTCCGCGAGGTGGGCAACTACCAGCATGCCTATATGGTCAACGGCGTATTCTCGCCCATCACCGCGGCCGGCACCTATCTCGACAAACGCCCGTTTTTTTTCGCCTACCTCGTCTCGCTGCTGCACGACCTCACCGGCTACCGCACGGCCAACGCCTTTGCGCTCAACACCGCGCTGATGCCGGTCGTGCTCGGGCTCGCCTATTTTTACGCGCGGCGGCTCGTCGCCCACGCGGCGGCGCTCGCGGCGGTGTTCACCCTGGGCACGCTCTCCCTCGTGGCGCAAAACGCCACCGGCGCAGGCATGGAGCTGCTCAATCTTGCCATGATTTTGCTCACGCTGCACCTCGTCGCCCACTGGCTCGCCGCGCCCGATGCACCGCGCCTCTCCGCCGTCGTGCTCGCCGTCGTGCTGCTCGCGCAAACGCGCTATGAGTCCGCCCTCTACGTCGCACCGGTCGCGCTGGCCGTGTTCGAGGGCTGGCGCCGGGCGGGCCGCCTGATCCTGCCCGCCGCCGCCGTGCTCGGGCCCGCCCTGCTCCTGCCCTATGCACTGCACAGCACCTATCTTTCCGGCACGCCGTTTCTCTGGGAGCTGCGCGACAACGATACCGGCCGCTTCGGCCTCCAATATTTTTCCAAAAACATCGTTCACGCCTGGCGTTTCTTCAGCGACACCAGCGGCCTCGCCACGGCCAGTTCGTGGTGGCTGTTCGGGGCGGGCTTCGTCGCGCTGGCGCTGATCCTGGTCCGCCTCGTGCGCGCGCTGCCGCAGTGGCGGGCCGCGCCGCCCGCCGCCGTGGCACTGACCATCGGCGGCTCGGGCATCGCCGCCAACCTGCTGCTGCTGCAATTCTACTACTGGGGCCAGCTCGACGACGCCATCGTCGGCCGGCTCAGCCTGCCGTTCGCCACGTTGCTCGTGCTCTGCCTCGCGCTGGTCGTGCAACGCTGGTCATCCCCGCGCCTCCCGCTCGTCTCGGTCGTGGCCGGCGGCGCGGTGCTCGCGGCGTTCACCTCCGGCCTCATTGCCAACGCCCGTCATAGCTACCGCAACATCCTCGCTCAGGAACTTGCGTGGGAAAGCCGCTTCGTCGCCGCCCGCCCGCCCGGCGACCGGCTCATCCTGACCGGCCGCTCCGCGTTGGTCTGGTATGCGCAGCACATCGCCTCCGTCCCCATCACCCGCGCGACCATCCGCGCCCGGGCCGTGCAGTTTCACCTCGCCCAGCACACGTTCTCCGAGGTGCTCGTGATTCAAAACTATCGCCCGGTCGGCCCCGACGGCGGCTTTCAGCTCGACCCCAATCACCGGCTGCCCGAGTCCTATGTGCTTGAGCCGCTCGCCGAACGCCGTTTCGGCGCCCAGCTTGCGCGCATCAGCCGTGTCGTCGCCATCAATCTGCCGCCCGAAACTGACCGGGCTGTGATGGAGACCGTGCCGCCCGCCGGTGCGACTGTCGCGGCCAATCCATGACCTCGGAAAAAAAAGCTCCGCCCGTCGGCGCGCCACCATTTGGCGACCTCTCTGCACACTTTGACTGGGTGGCCGGCCACGACCGGCACGCGCGCCGGGTCCAGCACGCGTTTCACGCCCAGCTCCGGGCGCATTATCGCCACCAGATTTCCGAGGGCGAGCGCGTGCTCGAACTCGGCTGCGGCGCGGGCGACCTGCTCGCCGCGCTCGCGCCTGCCCGCGGCCTTGGCTGTGACTTCAGCTCCGCCATGGTCGCCAAAGCCCGCGACCGCCACGGGGCGCAGCCCAGCCTTGAGTTCCGTGTCGCCGAGGCCGCGACCGCCGACTTCGGTGGCGAACAGTTCGATCACATTGTCCTCGATTATCTCACCGGCTATCTCGACGACATCCAGCCGGTCCTTGAGCGCCTCCACGCCGCCGCCCACGCCCGCACGCGCCTCCATCTCACCACCCTCAACACGCTCTGGCTCGGCCCGCTGCGGGCCTGCACCGCCCTCGGCATGGTGATGCCGCAGCCGCCCAGCGCATGGCTCGCGGACTCCGACCTCTTCAACCTCCTGGAGCTCGCCGGCTGGGAGGTCGTCCGCTTCGAGCGCCAGCAGCTCTTTCCCTTCGGAGTCCCGCTCCTCTCGCCGCTGCTCAACCGCTTCGCCGTCCGCCTGCCCGGCCTGAGCCACCTCGGGATCACGCTCTGCATCACCGCCCGCCCGCGCCGCGCCCCCGTGCTCTCCGCGCCGCTCTCCTGCTCCGTGATCGTCCCCGCACGTAACGAGTCGGGCAACATCCGTGCCGCGCTCGAGCGCATCCCCGTGCTCGGACGCGGCACCGAGATCATCTTCGTGGAGGGCCACAGCCAGGACGACACGTGGACCGTCATCCAGCGCGAAGTCGCCGCCTATCGCGGCCCGCACCGCATCCGCGCCCTGCAGCAGCCCGGCAAGGGCAAATGGGACGCCGTCCACGCCGGTTTCGCCGTCGCCCAAGGTGAGGTCCTCGTCATCCAGGATGCCGATCTCACCGCGCCGCCCGAGGATCTCCCCAAATTTTACGAGGCCATCGCCAACGGCCGCGCCGAGTTCGCCAACGGCAGCCGCCTCGTCTATCCGATGGAAAAGCGCGCGATGCGTTTCCTGAACCTGCTCGGCAACAAATTTTTCGCGATGTCGCTCTCGTTCGTGCTCGGCCAGCCCGTGAAGGACAGCTTGTGCGGCACCAAGATGCTGCTGCGCTCCGACTATGAGCGCGTGCTGCGCCGCATCGCGCCCTTCGGCGATTTTGACCCCTTCGGCGACTTCAACCTGCTCTTCGGC
>JBAXLL010000199.1:0-4380 GCA_037134835.1 Verrucomicrobiota bacterium | reverse complement strand
GTCTTTGTGCGGGAGGATGCAAATGTGGGCTTGGGTGCCCTCACCCCGCTGGCCGCGCCACCATCCTTGGCGCGGCGGCCATACTCTATGCTAAGAAACTAGCAAATAATGCTTGCTTAATGACGAATGATCATGCTAGATAGCTAGCATGACATCGAAAACTGTGCATTTCACCCGGCGCGAACGGCAAATCATGGACGTGATCTACGCACGTGGGGAGGCCACCGCCGCCGAGGTGCAGGCCGGGTTGCCCGCCGCCCCCAGCTACTCGACCGTCCGCGCGCTGCTGCGCATCCTTGAGGACAAAGGTTTCCTCCGGCACCGCGAGGACGGCCCGCGCTATCGTTTCCGGCCGACGCAGGCGCCCGCACAGGCCCGCCGCTCCGCGCTCAAGCAGGTCGTCAACGCCTTTTTCGAGGGCTCGGTCGCCAACGCCGTTGCCGCGCTCGTGGACACGGCCGAGGAGAAACTTCCGCCCGAGGAGCTCATCCGTCTCGAAGCCATCATTCACAAGGCGAAACAAAAATAATCCCCTGAACCCCATGAACTCCGACCCCCAGCTCCTCCTGCTCCTCGACCTCCTGCTCAAGAGCACCGTCGTGCTTTCGCTCGCGCTGCTCGCCGCCCGCCTCTGGCGCGGCGCTTCGGCGGCGAACCGCCATCTGATCTGGCTCGCGGCGTTCGCCGTGCTGCTGCTCGCGCCGTTCACCGTGTTGATCCCGCCGCGCTGGTCGTGGCAGCCGGTGGCAGCCTTCGCGGCGCCAGTCGTTTTGGCGGCTCCGCTCCCCGCCTTGGCGCAAGCCTTGGAAAACCCGGCCGTGTCCTCGCCCTCATCCGCGACCGAGCCAGCGGCGAAGACTGCCGCCGCATCGGCCTCGCCGCGCGTGTCCGCCTGGCCGGCGTGGCTGGCCCCACGAAATGGGCTTCTGCTCGTCTGGCTGGCGGGCGCGATGGCGTTGCTCGCCCGCCTCGGGGCCGGGGCCGTGCAACTCGGGTGGTGGCGCCGGCGCAGCGCGCCGCTCACCGACGCCCGCGCCCATGCGCTCTGCCGCCGCATCGCCGCTGACCTCCGGCTAACTCGCACGGTGGAGCTGCGCTCGCTCGCGTCGTGCCGGGTGCCGATGACGTGGGGCACGCTGCGCCCGGTCGTGCTACTCCCGGCCGACGTGGCCACCTGGCCCGAGCCGCGCCTCGCTCTTGTGCTGCGCCACGAGCTGGGCCATATCGTGCGGCACGATTGCCTTGCGCGTCTGTTCGCGTCGGTCGCCACCGCGCTTTACTGGCCCAATCCGCTCGCGTGGCTCGGCGCCCGCGCACTGCGCCTCGCGCAGGAGCAGGCGTGCGACGACCTCGTGCTCGCCGCCGGCACGCCGGCCGAGGATTACGCGCTGGAGCTGGTCGCCACCGCCCGCCGTTTGCGCGGCCCGTATCCGGTTGGTCCGGCCGTCGCGATGGCCGAGCCATCCACGCTAGGAAAACGCGTGGACGGCATCGTCGCCGCCGGACGCGACCGGCGGCCGGCGGCAGGCCGGACGTTCGCGGTGGTCTTGGCCGTGGTGGCGCTGGCAGCCGCCATCTTCGCGCTGGTACAGGTGCGGACGAAACCTAAGTCATACCAAGAGCTATACCAAGAGCGATATGACGAGCAAGCTGACGAGATGAATCCATTTGGCGCTACAGCTATGAAGGCTGCCTTGTCCGATCCGGCGATCGACACGTCCGTGCAGGTGGCGATTGAGGCCGTCATCGTCAAAGTCCGGCCGGACGCGTTTGAGTTCAAGGAGCTGGCCCAATACGGCAGCGCCGCAGGAACGGGTGAAGCCCAATGGATCGGCCGGCTGGATGTGCCGGCCGTATTGCGCGCGCTCGCGCAAAAACCGGGGTTCGAGGTGGTGGGCAAACCCGCCATGACGGTCACTTCAGGTCACTATGCAAGTGCTGCTGCCGCGCAAGAGATGCGCTATCCGCGAGATTACACGGAAACCGGTGTGCCGAAAGATTTTGATACGCGGAGGACCGGCTTCGAGATGAGGGCCAGACCCAGGGTGATGAAGGCGGACCACACCATCAAATTGGATGTCTCCCCCGTCTACACTTGGTTCGAAGGCTTCGTGCGGTATGGGGAGAAAAATTTGCAGCCGGTTTTCAACGTCTGGGAGATGAACACACTGGTGACATTGCCGGATGGCGCCACGTTGGTCATGGGCGGCACGGCGCTCGCAGAAAAAAAGCCTGCGGCCGAAACGCTCACCCGCGAGGGCGTTGAGAAAATGTTCCAAGCCAGCCCTGACAGCACGGACACGCGCCAGGTGCTGATCTTTATCACCGCCCGAATCGTGAAGGCAGACAGCCCTGCTGGCGGCGGCGCCCGCTGAATCAAAGGCCGGTCATCGTGCGATCCTCCCACAGCCTCTGCGGTGCTTGCCGAAGGAATTTTTGCACCGGGCGAGAGGGAGCGCCCGGCTCGGGGCCATCATTCACCAGGCGAAGCAAAAACAACCCCATGAACCCATGAACTCCGACCCCCGGCTCCTCCTGCTCCTCGACCTCCTGCTCAAGTGCACCGTCGTGCTCCCGCTCGCATTGCTCGCCGCCCGCCGCTGGCATGGACGGCGCCGGACCGGCCCCGCCGTCGCGATGGCCGGGCCGTCCACGCTGGGAAAACGTGTGGACGGCATCGTCGCCGCCAGCCGTGACCGGCGGCCGGTGGCGGGTCGGACGTTCGCGGTGGTCTTGGCCGTGGTGGCGCTGGCATCCGCCATTTTCACGCTGGTGCAGGTGTGGAACGCAAAGCCTAGGTCATCTGAAGAGCGAGGGGACGAGATGGATCCATTTGGCCCTGCAGCTACGAAGGCTGCCTTGTCCGATCCGGCGACCGACACGTCCGTGTCAGTGGCGATTGAGGCCGTCATCGTCAGAGTCCGGCAGGACGCGTTCGAGTTCAAGGAGCTGGCCCAATACGGCAGCGCCGCAAAAACCGGGGAAAACCAATGGATTGGGCGACTGGATATGCCGGCCGTTTTGCGCGCGCTGGCGCAAAAACCTGGGTTCGAGGTGGTGGGCAAACCCGTCATCACGGTCGCTTCAGGTCTCGAGGCATCTGCGGCTTCCTTCCAAGAGATGCGCTATCCGCGAGATTACACCGACACCGGTGAGCCGAAAGATTTTGATACGCGGAGGATCGGCTTCGAGATGAGGGCCAGCCCCAGGGTGATGAAGGCGGACCGCACCATCAAATTGGATGTCTCCCCCGTCTACACCTGGTTCGAAGGCTTCGTGCGGTATGGGGAGAAGAACAATTTCCAGCCGGTTTTCTCCCTCTGGGAGATGAACACACTGGTGACAATGCCGGATGGCGCCACGTTGGTCATGGGCGGCATGGCGCAGCAGATAAAAAAGCCTGCGGCCGAAACGCTCGCCCGCGAGGGCATGGTGAAAGAGTTCAAGGCAAGCCCTGAAAGCACAGACACCCGCCTGGTGCTGATCTTTATCACCGCCCGAATCGTGAAGGCGGACAGCCCTGCTGGCGGCGGGGCCCGCTGAATCAAAGGCCTGTCATCGTGCGATCCTCCCGCAGCTTCTTCGGCGCTTGCCGAAGGAAATCATGCGCCGGGCGGGGGAAGAGCTCGGAGGCCCAGCCCGGATTTTTCCCCAGATTGTGTGTGTCCATCCACGTCATCCGTGGTAGCTTCCGGCTGCTTGCCAGCCATGAAACGCACGCTCACGCCCGAAATTCTCGACTCGCTTCCGCCGGATCACCCGGCGGCCCGCCGGTCGCGGCGTGACCTAAGGGTGTTCAACGCGGTGCTTGGTGGAACGCGCTGGCTCCGGCACACGCTGCCGTCGCGTGTGCGACCCGGCGAGCGCGTGCTAGAAATCGGCGCCGGCACGGGCGAGCTGGGCATGAGCCTCGCGCTGGCGGGGGTGATGGTGGACGGGCTAGATCGCGCGCCGCGTCCGGGCGGGACGGCGTGGCCGGCGACGGCGCGCTGGCATCAGACCGACGCGTTGGCGTTCGATGGCTGGGGCAGTTACGACGTCGTGATCGGCAACCTGATCTTCCACCATTTCGACGCGGCCGCGTTGCGCGCACTGGGCGAAAAACTGTCGGCGCACGCGCGGATGATCGTGGTCGCCGAGCCGGCCCGGCGGCGGATCTTCCAATGGCTGTTCGCCGCGCTCTGCGGGCTCGTCCGCGCGGACCCCGTGAGCCGGCACGACGGGCGCGTGAGCATTCAGGCGGGCTTTCTCGGCGACGAGCTGCCGGCGCTGCTCGGATTGGACCCGGTGGTCTGGCGCTGGCAGGTGAGCACCACGCTCTGTGGCACCTACTTGCTCGTGGCGGAGCGACGCGCATGACGACTCCGCGCCCGATTACAT